>JALOSH010000315.1 GCA_025458545.1 Hydrogenophaga sp. | reverse complement strand
GGCCTGGACGGCACCGAGGCCTACACCCGCGGCGGCGCGCTCGAGGTCAGCCCGGACGGCACGCTGGTCAACGCCCAGGGCCTGCCGATGCTGAGCGATGGTGGCCCGATCACCGTGCCGCCCAACGCGATGGTGGACATCGGGGAAGACGGCAGCGTCTCGGCCCGCGTGCCCGGACAGCCCAGCCAGGCGCTGGGTCGGCTCAAGCTGGTGTCGCCCGACGACGAGAACCGCCTCAAGCGCAGCGAAGACGGCCTGTTCCGAGGGCTCACCGGTGACCCGCTGCCGGCCGATGCACAGGCCCGCGTGCAAAGCGGCGCGCTCGAAGGCAGCAACGTCAACCCGATCGAGGCGATGGTCGGGATGATCGCCGTGGCGCGCCAGTTCGAGGTGCAGATGCGCATGCTGCAGAACGGCGAGAAGAACGACCAGACCGCCTCTCAGTTGCTGAGCCTGAACGGCTGAACCCTTTCCTGAACGGAGCACCCCATGATCAATTCGCTGTGGATTTCCAAGACCGGCATGCAAGCCCAGCAGACCCAGCTGGACGTGATCGCCAACAACCTGGCCAACACCTCCACCAACGGTTTCAAGCGCGCCAACGCGGTGTTTGAAGACCTGATGTACCAGAACCTGCGCCAGGTGGGTGCCAACAGTTCCGAGCAGAGCGAACTGCCCACCGGGCTGCAGCTCGGCCTGGGCGTGCGCACCGTGGCCACCAGCCGATCGTTCACGCAGGGCAGCCTGCAGCAGTCGGGCAACAACCTCGATCTCGCCATCAACGGCAATGGCTTCCTGCAAGTCACGATGCCCGACGGCACCACCGGCTACACCCGCGACGGCAGCCTGCAGCTCGACGCGCAGGGCCGCATGGTCACCAGCAGCGGCTACCCGCTCACCGCCGGCATCACCATCCCGGCCGAGGCGCAGAGCGTCACCGTGTCGGCCGATGGTGTGGTCTCGGCCAAGCTGCCGGGCAACGCCACGCCGTCGGTGGTGGGCAACATCGAGCTGGCCAACTTCGTCAACCCGGCCGGCCTGGAGCCACGCGGTCAGAACATTTTTGGCGAGAGCCTGGCATCGGGCAACCCCATCACCGGCGCGCCGGGATCGGCCGGTCTGGGCAACGTGATGCAGGGTTTTGTCGAGACCTCCAACGTCAACGTGGTGCAGGAGCTGGTGACCATGATCCAGACGCAGCGCGCTTACGAAATGAATTCCAAGGCGATCACGACCTCGGACCAGATGCTGCAGCGGTTGAGTCAGTTGTAAGGCTCCCCCCGCCGCGCTGCGCGCGACCCCCCAGGGGGCGACGCCTGCGGCCCGGCAAAGCCGGTTCCGCGGCGCCCTCGGTTTACTGGCACGCGCGCCGGACGCTTCTTGGCATTTGCTGCCGCTGTTGTTCGGTTTTTTGGTTTGTTCGGTTGGTTGGGTTTGTATTGAAAGACTGTCATGAAACGCACCGCTCTCTCTTCCGTTGTTCTGCTCTCGCTGGGCCTGGTGCTCGGGGGTTGTGAGACTTTGCAGAAGTCGCCCAAGGTCGATGTGGTGCCGGTGGGGCCGGTGCGGTTTGCGGCGGAGCCTGTGGCGGCGCCGGCCACGGGCAGCCTGTTCAGTGCGGCGAGCTACCGCCCGGCGTTTGAAGACCCGCGCGCCCGCCTGCCGGGCGACAGCCTCACGGTCCAGATCACCGAGCGCATCACGGCGAGCCAGAAGTCGTCGTCCAGCATCGACCGTTCGGGTGAAATCTCGGGCAGCGTGTCGGCCTTCCCGTTCCTCAAGGCGCCGCTGCTGGGCAAGTTGGAGACCGGTGCCGAGTCCAGCAACACCTTTGCCGGTCGGGGCGGCACCGAGAGCGCCAACACGTTTTCGGGCTCCATCACCGCCACGGTGCTGGAGGTCTTGCCCAACGGCCACCTGGTGGTGGCGGGCGAAAAGCAGATCGGCGTGAACGAGAACGTGGACGTGCTGCGTTTCTCGGGCACGGTCGACCCGAAGCAGATCCAGCCCGGCAACCTGATCGCTTCCACCCAGGTGGCGAACGCGCGCATCCAGTCGCGTAACCGCGGCGCACAGGGCGAAGTGCAGGCAATAGGCTGGCTCTCGCGGTTCTTTTTGAGCCTTTCGCCCTTCTGAGCCTGCCTAGCATGGAGGGTATGAAGTCCTCATGCCCGCTCACCGCCATGCCCGCCATGTCCAGCCGCTGCCTGTTCACCACCCGCACCCCCGTGCGCGACAAGGTGAAGCGCGTGCTGTGGGTGGTGGTGCTGTGGCTGGCCGGTCTGGTCTGGCTCGCTGCTCCGGTCCATGCGCAAGCGGTTCGCATCAAGGAAATCGCGTCGGTGCAGGGCGTGCGCACCAACCAGCTCACCGGCTACGGCCTGGTGGTCGGGCTCGACGGCACCGGCGACCAGACCACCCAGATGCCCTACACCGCGCAGAGCATGCAGAACTACCTGCAGCAGCTCGGCCTGACGCTGCCGCCCGGCGCGGCCATGCAGTTGAAAAACGTGGCGGCGGTGCTGGTCACCGCCCAGCTGCCGGCCTTTGCCCAGCCTGGCCAGAGCATCGACGCCACCGTGTCTTCCATCGGCAACGCCAAGTCGCTGCGCGGCGGCACGCTCATCACCACGCCGCTCAGGGGCGCCGACGGCCAGGTCTACGCGCTGGCCCAGGGCAACCTGCTGGTGGGTGGCGCTGGCGCCTCGGCCGGTGGAAGCAAGGTGCAGATCAACCACCTCAGCGCCGGCCGCATTCCCGGCGGGGCGCAGGTGGAGCGCAGCGTGCCCACGCCGTTTGCGCTCGGTGACACCATCGACCTCGGTCTCAACAGCGCCGACTTCCAGACCGCCCGCCGCGTGGCCGAGGCGGTCAACAAAAGGCTGGGCAGCGGCACCGCGAGCGCGGTGGATGGCCGGGTGGTGCGCCTGAAGGCCCCGGCCGACGCCAACGCCCGCGTGAGCTTCCTGGCCGAGGTGGAAGAGCTGCAGCTGGAGACCACGGCCCCGTCGGCCCGCGTCATCATCAATTCGCGCACCGGCTCCATCGTCATGAACCAGGCCGTCACGCTCGGCGCCTTTGCCGTCGCGCACGGCAACCTCTCGGTGAGCGTCAGCTCCACGCCGGTGATCAGCCAGCCCAATGCGCTGTCGACCGGTGGCCAGACGGTGCAGGCCGAGCGGGCCAACATCGCCATCACGCAAGACACCGGCGCCCTCGTCGAGATGAAGGCTGCGCCCAAGCTGTCCGACGTGGTGCGCGCGCTCAACGCACTGGGCGCCACACCGCAGGATTTGCTGGCCATTCTGCAGGCCATCAAGGCCGCTGGCGCGATGAATGCTGAGCTGGAAGTCATATGACCACCCCCGTCGCTTGCTCACTGCGTGTAGCCGCATCCCCCCTCAAGGGGGCGGCGCCTGCGGCCTGGC
>JALOSH010000314.1 GCA_025458545.1 Hydrogenophaga sp. | reverse complement strand
GGCGCGGGCAACTCGGCTCGGCATGTGTGGGCTCGGGCGCCGGGCAACTGCCCACCCCAGTACACCCGGGTGCATGAGTCCGAGAGCGGTCCGATCTACGCCTGCGACTACACCGGGGCGATCACGGTCACGATCGATGGCAAGCCGTTCACACGCACTTGGTGGGACATGGGTGGCGACACCGTGACGGACTTCAGCCCGGTCGCGAAGTCCCAGCTGGGCACTTGGGACACCCAGTACGACAACGACCACGCCACCTGGCTTCGCTCCCGTCCGTGAGGGCTGCGCCATGGAAGCCTCCACCTTCGCGGCACTGGCCCTGGCCTGCGCGCCACAGGTCCACCTGACCACCGCACACGCGCTCGTCGCCGTCGAAAGCGCCTTCAACCCCTGGGCCATCGGCGTCGTGGGCGGATCGCTGCAACGCCAACCGCGCCACCGCACCGAGGCACTGGCCACCGCGCAGGCTCTGCAGGCCGGTGGCCGCAACTTCAGCGTCGGTCTCGGGCAGATCAACCAGGGCAACTTCCAGCGCCTGGGCCTGTCGCTGGAATCGGCCTTCGAACCTTGCTCCAACCTGGCCGCCATGCAGGCGGTGTTGAGCGAGTGTTTCGAGCGGGCGCGACGCAAGTCGTCTCGGGCATCAACAGAGCAGGCAGCTCTGCGCGCTGCCCTCTCCTGCTACTACAGCGGCAACTTCACCACCGGCTTTCGCCATGGCTACGTGCGCAAGGTGGTCTCCGCAGCCCGCAACCCTCTCCCCATCAGTCAACCCAACCCCGTGAAGGAGCCGTGATGAACCGCTTTCATCTCTTCGTTTCCATGCGCCACACCGCAACCGCCCTGTTGCTGTTGGCCGCAGCCTCAAAGAGCTGGGCACAGGGCTTCGACAAGATCAACACCACGGTCACCAACGTCAACACCATCCTGGTGACGATCTCGATTGCAGTGGTGACCATCGCGATCATCTGGGCCGGTTTCAAGATGATCTTTCAAGGCGCGCGCCTGGCCGACGTGGCCAATGTGCTGATCGGCGGCACGCTGGTGGGTGGGGCGGCTGCCTTCGCCAGCTACATCGTCAGCTGAAGGCTGAAGGTGCAGACCATGCAAGCCGAAGCCATCTACAAGGGCGCCACACGCCCGGCCATGAAGCTGGGCATCCCGCTGGTGCCGCTGGTGATTTTGTTTGGTACCGGCATGTTGCTGATCATGTGGGGCGGCATCCTGGTGAGCTGGTGGCTTGCGCTGGGTGTGGTCCTCTCCATTGCACCGGTGTTGCTCTGGATGCGGTGGTTGACAGCCCGCGATGACCAGCGATTCCGGCAGATCTTTGTGGCCCTCAAGCTGAAGCTGCACGACCACAACCGCCAGTTCTGGCGCGCGCGCAGCTACTCGCCCACGCTCTTCCGGGGAAGCTCCGATGTTTGGCATGTTTGACCGATCCGGCGGCGCGGCCCGTCGTCGCCCTGGGCGACCTGCCGCAGGGCAGCCACAACCACGCCACTGGGCACAGGCGCTGAAGGAAAACCCGCTCACACGATTTGTGCCCTTCTCCTCGCTGGTCAGCGAACACGACGTCATCACGCGTGGTGGCGATTTCATGCGCGTCTGGCGTCTCGACGGCGTGGCCTTTGAATGCGCCGACGAACACCTGATCGCAGAACGGCATGAAGCACTGTGCAGCCTACTGCGCAATCTGGCGGGCGGCCAATGGGCCGTGTGGACCCACCGGCTGCACCGGAAGATTCAGGATCAACTTGAAGACCCGCTGCAAGCTGGCTTTGCGCGCGACCTGTCACAGGCCTACCAAGCCAGGCTGGGCAAACACACCATGATGAGCAACGAGCTGTACCTCACGCTCGTCTACCGGCCCAATACCTCGCGCCTCAGCCGGGCGCTGCAATCGACCCAGCGTTCAAAGACCGCCATTGCCGCAGCCCATGCTGAAGCCTTGCGGGTGATGGAAGAGCGGACCGCGTTCGTCCACCGGGTGCTGCGCGGCTTTGGCCCTCAACTGCTGGGGGCTCGCATGCAAGGTCCAAGGCGGTACTCCGAACTGGCCGAGTTTCTGGGCTACCTGGTCAACGGCAGCTGGAGGCCAGTGCCCCTTGCGGCAGGGCCGCTGTATCGAACCCTGCCCACCACCCGCCTTTCTTTCGGTGGCGACAAGCTGGAACTGCGCCATGGCGAACAGCGCCGTTGCGCGGCCCTGGTGGACATAAAGGAATACGCCGACGCGGTGGAGCCGGGCATCTTGAACTCGCTTCTGTACGAAGACAGCGAGTTCATCGAAACCCAGAGCTTTTCGATACTTCCCCGGCGCGAAGCCATGCGCGCACTGGAGCTGCGCGCACTGGAGCTGCAGCGCGACCAGCTGATCGCCAGCGACGACGTGGTGGCCAGCCAGATCGCCGACATGGACGAAGCGCTCAATGAGCTGGGCGACGGTCAGTTTTGTATGGGCGAATACCACTACAGCCTGGTGGTGTTCGGTCAGCCGGGCGAAGACAGCCTGGCAGATGCCGGGCGGCGCGCGGCACAGGCGATTGGGGCCGTGGGTGAGGCGTCCAGCCTGCAGATGTCGCCGGTGGATCTGGTGGCCGATGCCGCCTGGTTTGCCCAGATGCCGGGCAACTGGCAGTGGCGCCCGCGCGATGCCAAGTTGTCGTCCCGCGCTTTTGCTGCCCTGGCCAGCGGCCACAACTTTGCCCGGGGCAAGCGCGACGGCAACCCCTGGGGAGAAGCGCTGGCCTTGCTGCGCACCCCATCGGGCCAGCCCTTCTATTTGAACCTGCACAGCAGCCCGGAAGGCGAAGACTCTGCCGACAAAAAGCTGCCGGGTAACACCATCATCATCGGCTCCACCGGCGTTGGCAAGACCACGCTTGAGATGTTCCTGCTCACGCTCACCCGTAAGTGGAACCCAGCGCCGCGCCTGGTGTTGTTCGACCTGGACCGAGGCTGCGAGATCGCGATCCGCGCCTTGAACGGGCGCTACTTCACCCTCGAAGCGGGCAAGCCCACCAACCTGAACCCGCTGCAGCGCGACCCAACACCAGCACGTATCCAGTTCTGGGAACAGCTGATCCGCATCTGCATTGCCACACCCGCCCTGCCCTTGCTGCCGACCGATGAGCGCGCCATTGCCGACGCCGTCAAGACGGTGGCCACCATGCCTACCGCTCTGCGCCGCTTCTCGACGGTTCGACAGAACCTGCCGAAGTCGGGTGAAAACAGCTTGTACGAGCGCCTCGGGCGGTGGTGCGAAGGTGGTGCCCTGGGCTGGGTGTTCGATCAAGCCGACGACCAGTTGTCGGACCTGGACGCGGCATCGGTGATCGCCTTCGACACCACGGAGGTTCTGGACCTGCCCGAGGTGCGCACGCCGGTCATGCTCTACCTGCTGCAGGTGATGGAAGAGTTGGTCAACGGCGAACGTCTGATCTATGTGATCTCGGAGTTCTGGAAAGCGCTGGACCACGAGATCTTCAGCGACTTCGCGAAACAGAAGCAGAAGACCATCCGCAAGCAAAACGGCCTGGGCATCTTCGACACCCAGAGCCCGTCGGATGTGCTGCGCCACCCCATCGGGCGGACCATGGTCGAGCAGAGCGTGACCAAGATCTTCCTGGCCAACCCTGAAGCGGTGCGCGAGGAATATGTCGAAGGCTTTGGGCTCAGCGAGGCTGAATTCGGCATTGTGCGCAGCCTCGGCGCGCAAGGCGGGCGCCGCTTCCTCGTCAAGCAAGGCCACAGCAGCGCCATCTGCGAGCTGGACCTCAGCGGCATGGACGATTTCATCACCGTGTTATCGGCCACCACCGACAACGTGGCCCTGCTCGACACCGTTCGTGAACGACACGGTAACGATCCGTTTCTGTGGCTTCCCGAGCTTCTGCGCGAGGTTCAGGATCGCAAATCCCGTACTTCAAGGAGAACCCCATGAAATCCAACATTCAATGGTTTGTGCTGATCACTTTGGCGCTGGCCACCAGCGCCGCCTCGGCCCAGTTCGTCAAAGGCAATGAGGCGGTCCGTGCCCTGCCTGGTGGCGGCAAGCAGGTGGAAACAGCGCCGCTGCCATCCACCGGCCCGATTCGCAGCATGAAGCCTTGCGCCGCTGCAGCTGGCTGCCACGCCGGTCCCTGGCACATGGTGGAAACGGCTGAAGGTCTTCGCGAATGCACCGAGGTGTATGCCCGCGCAGGCACCTGCCGCGCTTCGTCTTACGGCACCACCCAGCTTGCGCGGCTGTGGGTGGTGAAGTCACGGGGCGAATGGCTGCAATGCCAATACCCAGACCTGGCCAGCAAGTGCGTGAAAGTCTTCGCGCGCCCGCCTGCCAACTTGCCATTTGACGCTGTTCAATAGGAACGCAACACCATGTTCGCCTGGGTCGGGTCACAGTTCGATGCCATCTTGAGCACCTACGTGCTGGGTGTGGTGTCGTCGCTGATGTCTGCCATCACCCCCGTCGCCTTGACGGCGATGACGATCTGGGTCGCGTTGTACGGCTGGGCGGTGCTGCGCAACGAAGTGTCTGAAACGGTGCCCACCTTCGTCTGGAAGGTGTTCAAGATCGGCCTGGTCTTGGCCTTTGCCTTGCAGTCCGGCTTCTATATCAGTCACGTGTCAGACACCGCCAACGCACTGGCCATGGGCGTGGCCTCGACTTTTCTGCCTGCGGGCGTGGACCCGAGCACGGTGAGTTCACCCTATGCCCTGCTGGACAAGTTCAACGATGACGCCAGCGCGCAGGTGGCTGACATCATGAAAGAGGCCGGCATCTTACGGCTGGACCTTCTGCTCGCCGGGGCCATCTTCTCCATTGGCTCGGTCTTGTTCCTGTGCATCGGCTTGTTTGTTGTCACCCTGGCCAAGTTGTTCCTGACCTTCGTGATTGCCGTTGGGCCGCTGTTCATCCTTTGCCTGGCCTGGCGCCCAACCGCCCGCTTCTTTGACAGCTGGTTGTCCATGGTGCTGAACGCGGTGGTGCTTACCTGGTTCGCGTTCTTCGCCCTGGGTTTGAGTGCCTACATGGGCGCGGCTATCTTCAAGGCCATCGCCGACGGAGGTGGCTTCCTGGGCAGCACCTTCAATGTGCTGGGCGAAGCTACACGGTACTGCGTGCTCATGATTCTCATGGCCATCATCTGTTTCCAGGCGCCCAGCCTGGCCTCGGCTCTCACCGGCGGTGCCGCTATCCAGCAAGGCATCCAGATGATCCAGAACGCCATGATGGTTTCAGGCTTGCGTTCCGCTTCATCCGCTCGCAGCGCCAGCGCCGCCGCCAACGCTGGCGGCGTCATCCGAGCAGGCGCCGGTCTTCCACACACCGCCGCGTCAATTGCCCGCCGAGGCTACGGCGCTGCCCGCTCCGCCGCTTACAAACTCGCCGCCCAACGCGGCCGGTCCTGACCACCCCACCCACCAAGGAGTTCACCATGCACACCCGCCTCAAAGTTGCCGCTGCCGCCCTCATTGCTCTGGGCGCCACCCAAGCGCGAGCCACCGGCATCCCCGTGATTGATGTGGCCAACCTGGTCCAGACCGTGCAGCAGGTCATCAACGACATCACCAAGATCAACAACCAGATTCAGCAGATTCGACAGCTACAAACCCAGATCGAGAGCATCAACGGCATCCGGAACCTGGGCGATGTGTTCAACAACCCACTGCTGAAGAACTACATCCCGGCCGAGGCCTTCACCTACCTCAACGCGGTCAACACGTCGGGCTACAGCGGGCTCAACGCCACGGCCAAGGTGCTGCGCGACGTGA
>JALOSH010000313.1 GCA_025458545.1 Hydrogenophaga sp. | reverse complement strand
CATCCGCCTCCGGTCGTTTCCGATTCCAAAGGCGCAAGGGTAACACTTTGCGGTTACGAGCGAAACATGTTTTTACATTTCGCCGGGGCCTCAGTGAATCGACGCCAGGAACTGCTGCAGCTCCGGTGTCCGGGGCGCGGCAAACAACTCGGCCGGCGGCCCGACCTCGTGCACCCGGCCCTGGTGCATGAAGATCACCCGGTCGCTCACCTTGCGGGCGAAGCCCATCTCGTGCGTCACCATCAGCAGCGTCATGCCCTCGGCCGCCAGGCTCTCCACCACACCCAGCACCTCGCCCACCATCGGGGTCCAGCGCCGAGGTGATCTCGTCACACAGCAGGATGCCCGGGTCCATGGCCAGCGCGCGCGCGATCGCCACCCGCTGCTGCTGGCCGCCCGAGAGCTGGTCCGGGAAAGCGCCGAACTTGTCGGCCAGGCCCACGCGCGCCAGCAGCTTTTTCGCGCGCTCCTCCAGCGCCGCGCCGCCCTCCTTCTTCACCAGCCCGGGCGCCAGCATCACGTTGCGGCCCACGCTCAGGTGCGGGAACAGGTTGAACTGCTGGAAGATCATGCCCACGCGCTGGCGCAGCGAGCGCATGGCCGCCGCGTCCTGGTAGACCAGCGGCTGTCCCTGCACCTTCAGCTCGCCGTGCTGGAACACCTCCAGACCATTGATGCACCGCAGCAGCGTGCTCTTGCCCGAACCGCTTTTGCCGATGATGGCAATCACCTCGCCGGGCCTGACCTCCAGGTCGATGCCCTTGAGCACCTCGTTGGACCCGTAGGACTTGCGCAGCCCCTGGATGCTGACGGCCGCGCCGTTGGTGTGATCAGTGTCTGACATGAAGCCGGCCCTCAAGAACGCGGGAGTAGTGGCTGATGGGATAGCACAGCGCGAAGTACATCAGCGCCACGCAGCTGTAGACCAGGAAGGGCTCGAAGGTGGCGTTGGTGATCATGGTGCCGGCCTTGGTCAGCTCCACAAAGCCGATCACCGAGGCCAGCGCCGTGCCCTTGATCACCTGCACCAGAAAACCCACCGTCGGCGCCACCGCCAGGCGACCCGCCTGCGGCAGCACGACATGGCGCATCTGCTCCATGAAGCTCAGCGCCAGGCTTTGCGCCGCTTCCCACTGGCCGCGCGGCACGGCACGAACGCAGCCGTGCCAGATCTCGGTCAGAAAGGCGCTGGTGTAGAGCGTGAGTGCCAGCGAGGCAGCAAACCACGCCGAGGTGTCCACGCCCAGCAGTGCCAGCCCGAAGTACGCCAGGAACAGCTGCATCAGCAGCGGCGTGCCCTGGAACAGCTGCACATAGGCGGCCACCAGCCGCTGCAGCCAGGGCTTGTCCAGCGAGCGCAGCACCAGCAGGGCCAGCCCCACCAGCCCACCGCCCACAAAGGCGATCAGCGACAGCACCACCGTCCAGCGCGCCGCCAGCAGCAGGTTGCGCACGATGTCCCACAGGGTGAAGTCAACCACGGCGACCTCCGAACAGGAAGCGGTCACCCACGCGGTTGAGCACATGCCGGATGGCCACCGCCATCACCAGGTACATCAGGGTGGCCACGATGAAGGACTCGAAGGCCCGGAAGTTGCGGCTCTGGATCAGGTTGGCCACATAGCTCAGCTCCTGCGTGGCGATCTGGCCGCACACCGCCGAACCCAGCATCACGATGATGATCTGCGATACCAGCGCCGGCCACACCCGGCGCAGTGCCGGCGGCAGCACCACGTGCACAAAGGTCTGGGCCCGGGTCAGCGCCAGGCTCATGGCGGCCTCGACCTGCCCCCTGGGCGTGGCCTGCACACCGGCCCGCACGATCTCGGCCGCATAGGCCCCCAGGTTCACCACCATCGCGATCACACTCGACCATTCCGGTGACAGCCGCAGCCCCAGCGCCGGCAGGCCGAAGAAGATGAAGAACAGCTGCACGATGAAGGGCGTGTTGCGGATCAGCTCCACATACGCGCCCACCAGCCAGCGCAGCGGCGCCACGCCCTCGGTGCGCGCCCAGGCGCAGGCAATGCCCAGCGCCACGCCCAGCACGGCCGAGATCGCCGTCAGCGCCAGCGTCCAGGCCGCGCCGCGCAGCAGCAGCGGCCACTGCGCCAGCACGGCCATGAAGTCCAGTTCAATGGTCATTCCGGCAAGTTGCCTGCCGGCCGCTTGAGCCACTTCTGCGCCATCTTGTCCAGGTCGCCCGCGGCCTTGGCCTGGGCGATGATGCCGTTCACCTTGGTGCGCAGTGCGTCCTCGCCCTTGGCCACCCCGATGAAGTTAGGGCTGTCCTTGAGCAGCAGCTTGTACTCGGTGCCCAGGCGCGGGTTGCGCTGCATCATGTTCTCGGCCACCGACACCCCGGTGGCGATCAGCTGGGTCTGGCCCGACACAAAGGCCGACACCGTGGCGTTGTTGTCCTCGAAGCGCCGGATGTCGACACCGCCGGGTGCCACCTTGGTCAGCTCCTGGTCCTCGATGGCGCCACGCGTCACGGCAATGCTCTTGCCGCTCAGGTCGCCGAAGGCCTTGATGCTGGTGTCCTTGGGTCCGAAGATGGCCTGGAAGAACGGCGAATAGGCCGCCGTGAAGTCGATCACCTTCTCGCGCTCCGGGTTCTTGCCCAGGGTCGAGATCACCAGGTCGGCCTTCTTGCTCTGCAGGTAGGGGATGCGGTTGGCGCTGGTCACCGGCACCAGTTCGATCTTCACGCCCATCTTCTCGGCGATGTAGTTGGCCATGTCCACGTCCAGCCCCTGCGGCTTGAGGTCCACGCCCACGAAACCATAGGGCGGAAAGTCGGTCGGCACCGCGATCTTGATCAGCTTGTTCTTCTCGATGTCGGCCAGTGCCGTCTGTGCGAGGGCAACCGGGCTCAGGGCAGCCAGGCTCAGGCCGGCCGCCAGGGCCAGCAGGTGTCGTTTGGTGGTCTTCATAGAACGGCTCCTAGGTAGGTGGAAGGGGACGGTGGGGAAAGCGGGTCGTCGTTGCCGGCGTGCCTGGCCAGGCGTTGCCGGGGTGTGCGGGTGCGGCCGGGCGCGGCCACCGGGGCCAGGGCCTGGCGCAGCTCGGCCAGCGGGTCGGCCGCGGCCGTGTCCAGCCGCAGGGCCTGTTGCACATGGCCGATGTGCTGTGCCATCAGCGCTTCGGCGCGTGCGGTGTCGCCGGCTTCCAGCGCCTGCACGATCTGCACATGCTCCTGGCACGAATGCGCGGCGTCGTGCGTGCTCTGGTAGAGCATGGCAATCAGGGTCGTGCGGGCGGTGAAATCGCGCAACGTGTCGGCCAGCAGCTGGTTGCCCAGGCACTCGGCCAGGCACACATGAAAGTCCCCCAGCAGGTAGCTGCGCCGGCCCACATCCGCGCCCTTGAGTGACTGCTTCTCTTCGCGGATGTGGCGCTTGAGCTTGTCCAGCTTGTCCTTGTCCATCGGCCCTGCGCTGCGGATCAGGCCGGTCTCGATCACTCGCCGCGCCTCGAAAGCCTCGCGCGCCTCGGCCTCCGATGGCTCAACCACAAACCAGCCGCGGCGGGAACTGACCGTGACGATGCCGCGCGCGGCCAGCTGCATCATGGCCTCGCGCACCAGGGTGCGGCTGCAGTCGAACAGCATCGACAGCGCCTGCTCGCCCAGGCGCGCGCCCGGCGCCAGTTTCTGGGCCAGGATGGCTTCGACGATGCGGTCGGCGATGTCGCTGGAGTTCATGGTCGGCAACAGGTGTTGTCCACCCCCTTGCCAGAACCGTGCCAGCTG
>JALOSH010000312.1 GCA_025458545.1 Hydrogenophaga sp. | reverse complement strand
GTGGCGGTCCACGCCGGCAGCAAGAGCGTGACCGCCGGCCTCACCGGTGGCTGGCGCTACCTGCTGGCGCTGGCGCCCGGGCTGTGGGTGCACACGGCGCTGTGTGTGGCGGGGGTGTATTGGTTAGCGCGCGGATAGGCCCGCGCAGCGGCGGAGTGTGGGGGCCTTAAATCGGCTTGACGGGTTCGCGCATGGTCACGAACTCTTCGGCTGCCGTGGGGTGGATGCCGATGGTGCTGTCGAACACCGCCTTGGTGGCACCGGCTCCACGATGAGCTTCATGAGGGTGCGCTCGCTGCTGCCCGAGAGCGTGTGCTTGAGTGCCTTGAACTCGCTGCGGAACACGGTGATCTGGCCAAATTTTTCGCGCGCCTGCGCCTCGCTCCAGCCCACGGTGCCGATGTTGGGGTGGGTGAAGACGGCGGTGGGGATGAAGTCGTAGCTCATGGCGCGCGGCGGTTTTCCGGCAGCGGGGCCGAACAGCTGATCGACAACGACCATGGCCTCGCCCAGCGCGACCGGCGTGAGCTGCACCCGGTTGGTGACGTCGCCCACCGCGTAGATGCTGGGCACATTGGTCTGGTAGGTGTCGCTCACGATCACCTCGCCCTGCGCGCCCTGGGCCACACCCACCGCTTCCAGGCCCAGGCCCGCCACGTTGGGCTTGCGGCCGGTGGCGTACAGCACGGCGTCGGCCAGCACCACCGTGCCGCCTTCGCATTCCACGCGCAGGCCATCGTCCGTTTTTCGGATGTCCACCACGTCGGCGTTCAGCCGCAGGTCCACGCCGGACTTCTTCATCTCGGCGGCGACAAAGTGGCGAACCTCGTCGTCAAACCCGCGCAGTACCTGCTCGCCACGGTAGAGCTGCGTCACCTGCGAACCCAGCCCATTGAAGATGGACGCGAACTCGCAAGCGATGTAGCCGCCACCCACCACCAGCAGGCGCTTCGGGAAAGGCTCCAGGTCGAAGATCTCGTTGGAGGTGATGACGTGTTCGCGGCCCACGAAGTGCGGCACGTGCGGCGTGCCGCCGGTGGCGATCAGGATGTGCTGGGCCGTGAAGTTCTGGTGACCAGGGCTGCCGTCGGCGTTCAGCGTGGCCAGGCCCACGCTGTGCGCGCCTTGCAAGCGCGCGAAGCCGTCGAACACCGTCACGCCCGAGCCGCGCAGCAGGTTGCCGTAGACGCCGTTCAAGCGGCTGATCTCTTTGGCGCGGTTGGCTTTCAGGGTGGCCCAGTTGAGGCGCGGCGTGCTGTCCATTTCCCAGCCAAACCCGGCGGACTCATGGAAGGCGTCGGCGTAATGAGCGGCGTAGCTGTAGAGCTTTTTCGGGATGCAGCCCACATTCACGCAGGTGCCGCCCAGGCCGTCGGTGCCCAGCGTTTCGGCCAGTGCCACGCGTGCGCCGCGTTGTGCGGCCATGCGCGCGGCGCGCACGCCGCCGCTGCCGCCGCCGATGACAAAAAGATCAAAGTCGTGTGTGCTCATGAGAATGCCTGTGGTTCAGCCACCGAACGGGTCGCTCCAGGCATCTTAAGCGGCGGGGTTTCGGTCTGCCAGACCAGGGTCTCAGGGGTGCATGCTGGCGCGCACTTCCGGGTCGAGCATCACGCGGCGCTTGGCCATCTCGCGTCCCATGCCCAGCGTGTCCAGACTGGCGAGGCGCCTCTTGGCCTCAGGGTAGGCGATGGACTCTTCGAGCAGGATGTGGTCCAGGTACAGCGCCTCGAACACCTCCAGCGCGTGGCGCAGTTCCACGGTGTCGAACCACTGGTTGCCGCCCGTCGCGGCTTCCAGCGAGGGGGCGATCTGGATCCAGTTTTCTTCCAGCCAGCCGTGGTCCTGGATCAGGCGCTCGGTGGTCTGCACAAGCTCAGCGTTCTGGCTCGCCAGCAGGGCCGGAAAGATGTGTTTTTCTTCGTCCAGGTGGTGCTGGCGCGCTTCGGTGTTGAAGTAATCCAGCACCCGGCGCGCCTGCCCCCGGTTGGCCTGGTTCAGGCCATCGTTTTCAATGGCATCGACCAGAGCATGCAACAGCTGGATCTGACTTTGAATCTCTTGGTGGGTGCTGTCGAGGAACTCGAAGACGGCGATGGAGACGGGGGCGGCACTCATGGTGAACTCCGGTGTGGTTGGGTTCATTATGAAAATGCTGCGTTGCCGCAACTTGATCTTTCTCAAGGAAGAAGCCCGCCGAAGCGGGCTTCCGATGAGTTGCGATCACCACCACGCGTGCGGTGCACGCCGATGGTGCAAACATGCCGTGGTACCGGGACCTGTTTCCGGCGCGCGTGACCCAACCCAGGATGCCGTGGAACTGGCTTTGCCAGGCCGCAGGCATCGCCCCCTGGGGGGTGACGCCGAAGGCGGCGCGGGGGGAGCACGGTCCTGCGGCGCCGGGGGTACTCAATACGTGTACACGCCCCGCCCCGTCTTGCGGCCCAGCCAGCCCGCAGCCACCATCTCCTTGAGCAGCGGCGCCGGGCGGTACTTGCTGTCGTTGAACTCGGCCATGTAGACGTTCATGACCGCCAGGCACACGTCCAGGCCGATCATGTCGGCCAGCGCCAGCGGGCCGATGGGCTGGTTGCAGCCCAGCTTCATGCCGGCGTCGATGTCCTCCGGCGTGGCCAGGCCTTCAGCGAGCACAAAAAATGCCTCGTTGATCATGGGCACCAGGATGCGGTTGACCACAAAGCCGGGCGCGTTCTTCACCGTGATCGGCGTCTTGCCCAGCGCCTCGGCCATGGCCTTCACGGCGTCGTGGGTGGCGTCGCTGGTCTGCAGGCCGCGGATGATCTCCACCAGCGCCATCATGGGCACCGGGTTGAAGAAGTGCATGCCGATGAAGCGGTCCGGGCGCTGCGTGGCGGCGGCCAGCTTGGTGATGCTGATCGAGCTGGTGTTGGTGGCCACGATCACCTCGGGCGCGAGCAGCGTGTCCAGCTGCTGCAGGATCTTGACCTTGAGGCCTTCGTTTTCGGTGGCGGCTTCGATCACCAGCTGCGCGCTCTTGAGGTCGTCGTAGCTGGTGCTGCCCTGGATGAGCGCCAGCGCCTGGGCTTTGCCCTCGGCGGTGAGTTTCTCTTTCTTGACCAGGCGGTCCAGGCTGCCGGCGATGGTGGCCAGGCCCTTGTCCACGGCGGCCTGGGCGATGTCGACCATGACCACGCGAATACCGCTGGTGGCACAGGCCTGCGCGATGCCGTTGCCCATGGTGCCCGAGCCGATGATGCCGACGGTCTGGATGGTGCTCATGAAGGGTTCACTCCTGTCTGTGACTGAATAAAAAAAGGGGCTGGTGTCTCCTGCGCGCCCGGCCAACCGGGCGTCACGCAGGTGTCTTGGCTAGGCGTTCGCGTCTACCGGCGTTCCCGCCCGCGTGCTACCTTGAAACCAGATTGTCGCTGTCCGTCTTGCACCGCCATGACGAACGGCCACCACACAGGCACGGCGTAGCGATTCCCGTGCCACCCCATGGAGATTTCATGTTCGATTTCATCGTTGTCGGCGGCGGTTCGGCCGGCAGTGTGCTCGCCGGGCGCCTGAGCGAAGATCCGGCCGTGCGTGCCCGGGCGGGCTGGCCGTGATGGCCAAGTACGAGCTCAATGGCTGGGGCTACAGCACCACGCCGCAGCCCGGCCTGAACGGGCGCCGGGGCTACCAGCCGCGCGGCAAGGTGCTGGGCGGCTCAAGTTCCATCAACGCCATGATCTATGCGCGCGGCCACGCGCAGGACTACGACGGCTGGGCCGCGCAGGGCAACCCGGGCTGGTCGTTCGCCGAGGTGCTGCCGTACTTCAAGCGCGCCGAACACAACGAGCGCGGTGCCGACGCGCTGCATGGCCAGGGCGGCCCGCTCAACGTGATGGACCTGCGGTCGCCCAATCCGTTCCTGCCGTCGTTCGTGCAGGCCGGTCAGCAGGCCGGTCAGCGCCACAACACCGACTTCAATGGCCCGGAGCAAGAAGGCGTGGGCGTCTACCAGGTGACGCACAAGAACGGCGAGCGCTTCAGCGCCGCCAAGGCCTACCTCACGCCCCACCTGGGACGGCCCAACCTGCAGGTGATCACAGGTGCGCTGACCACGCGCGTGCTCACCGAAACGGTGGACGGTCGGCCGCGCGCGGTCGGTGTGGAGTACCGACCCGATGGCGGACGCGGGGCGGCGCAGACCTTGACGCTCAAGCCTGGCGGCGAGGTGCTGCTGAGCGCGGGCGCCTTCGGCTCGCCACAGCTGCTGATGCTCTCGGGCATCGGCCCGGCAGAGCAGCTGCGCCAGCACGGCATCCCCGTGCTGCACCACCTGCCGGGTGTGGGCGAGAACCTGCACGACCACCCGGACGTGGTGCTGGTGGTGAACGCACCCAAAGTGAGCGACCTGTTCGGCATTTCACCGCGTGGCGTCCTGAACATGGTCAAAGGCCTCTTCGAATGGCGCCGCCAGCGCAGCGGCATGCTGACCAGCAACTTCGCCGAGGCCGGTGGTTTCATCAAGAGTGCGCCACAGGAAACGATCCCCGACCTGCAACTGCACTTCGTGGTCGGCAAATTGGTGGACCACGGCCGCAAGACGGTGCTGGGCCATGGTTACTCCTGCCATGTTTGCCTGCTGCGACCCAAGAGCCGGGGCAGCCTGCGCCTGGCCAGCGCCGACCCGCAGGTGATGCCGCTGATCGATCCGGCGTTCCTGCAAGACCCGGACGACACGGCGCGGCTGGTGCGGGGCTTCAAGCTGATGCGCCACCTGCTGCAGCAGCCTGCGCTGGCCCGGCATGGCGGTGTGGAATCCAGAGCTTCAGCCCAGGCGCAGAGCGACAAGCAGATCGAGCAGTTCGTGCGCAACCATGCCGACACCATCTACCACCCGGTGGGCACCTGCCGCATGGGGCCGGACGCGCTGGCGGTGGTGGACGCCCGCTTGCGCGTGCACGGTGTGCAGGGCTTGCGGGTGGTGGACGCGTCGGTCATGCCCAGCGTGGTGGGCGGCAACACCAATGCCCCGGTGATCATGATGGCGGAGAAAGCGGTGGATATGATTCGGGAAGAGCACCCCCCGCGCCGCGCCTAGAGGCGCGTCACCCCCCGGGGGGCAACACCTGCAGCCCGGCAAAGCCGGTTCTGCGGTGTTCTGGGTTACGCTCCCCTTCTCCTCAACCATCACGTTTCCCCCGGCGCGCGTGCCTGAACCGAGGATGCCGTGGAGCTGGCTTTGCCAGGCCACAGGCATCGCCCCCTTGGGGGTGACGCGAAGCGGCGCGGGGGGGCACCTTTCTTATGATCTTGGAACACGCCGACATCCGCATCGACCCTGCCAAAGCGGCCGAGTTTGAAGCCGCCATCACCCGCGGCGCCAGCACCGTGATCGCCCACGCTCAGGGGTTCAAAGGCTTCAAGGTCAACCGCAGCATCGAGAGCCCGGGCCGCTACATCCTGATGATTTACTGGGACACGCTGGAAGACCACACCGTGGGCTTCCGCCAGTCACCCGCCTTCACCGAATGGCGCGCCATCGTCGGCCCGTTCTTCGC
>JALOSH010000311.1 GCA_025458545.1 Hydrogenophaga sp. | reverse complement strand
GCAGCAGGCGGCCAGGGACATTGAGAACGGCCTGGTGGACACCGACCTGCGCGCCACCCCCGGCCTCGACGCCGAACAGCGCGCCCGCGATGTGCCTGGTCCCAATGGCCCGCCTACCCCTAAGAATCAGGCCAGCGGTCCTTCCGACGTGCCAATCATCAAAAAAAATCAGGACACTGAGCGTCGGGGCCCGAAGCAAAAATCTGCGCGTTGAAGGGTGCTGCAAACGGGTCCCGCTGATCGCGGGACAGCAGCCATCCATCTGTTCGTTATTGAACGGTACTTGGAAAACCGCACGATGGCAGGAGCGCTACGCACGGTGCTTCGCGCGCATGCAATCCGACGTTCCTGGAGCCGCTTTGATGAATTCTGAACGACCGAGAACCCTTGCAAACTCTGCGTACTGGAAGATGGGCGCGCCCTTGCTTGCTGGGCTGGCGATGCTGCTGACTTTCCCTGCCAGTGCACAAACCAAGCCGCGCGACGCAGGAGCATTGCAGGTACAGCTGTGGGCAGCCAGTTGCATGGCTTGCCACGGCCCCGAAGGACGTGCTGAAGGCACGGGGCTGACTATCGGTGGGCGGCCTGCGCAGGACCTTCTGGTCAAGCTGCTGGGGTACAAGACGGGCACGCTTCCTGCAACCATCATGCACCAGCATGCCAAAGGCTACAGCGACCAGGAACTGGGCCTCATCGCCGACTACTTTGCTTCCCTGAAGTGAGCGCGTCATGATCTACAGGCGAACATTCATCAAGACTGGTCTCTCCGCAGCATCGGTTCTCGCGGCACCCCACCTGGCCGCGCAGACCGGAGAGCGTGTGGTCATCATCGGGGGCGGATTCGGCGGTGCCACCGCAGCGCGCTACCTGCGGCGCTTCAACCCGGTCTTTCAGATCACGCTGGTGGAGCCGGAAGAAAATTTCGTGATGTGCCCCATGAGCAATCGCGTCCTGCATGGGGGGCTGCAGCTGCGCGACATCACGCGTCCCTACAGCCGGTTTGCCGCGAATGAAAAGATCCGCTGGATTCGCGCCCGGGCAGACGGCATCGATCTTGCGGCCCGCACCGTAAGCGCTGCCGGCGAGCGCATTGCGTACGACCGACTGATCGTGGCGCCCGGCGTGGACTACGTATACGACGACATTGCCGGTCTTCAGACGGCCGAACAACAGGCGCGCGTGCCCCACGCCTGGAAGGCCGGAAGTCAGACCCAGCAGTTGCGCAACATGTTGCGGGCAATGCCAGACAACGGTGTGATCGCAATGACCGTACCAAAGGTGCCCTATCGCTGTCCGCCAGGTCCTTATGAACGCGCCAGCCTGATTGCGCACTTTCTTGAAACACAAAAGCCGAAGGGGAAACTTCTCGTTTTTGATGCGAACCCCGACATCCAGGCGAAAAAGGGGCTGTTCGAGTCGATCTGGAAGGGCCGCTACAAAGATCGCATCGAGTACGTGCCCAACGCCGACCTCAAATCGGTGGACGTGGCCTCCGGAACCCTTGAATTTGACCTGCAAGGGGAGGTGAAGGCCAACGTACTCAATGTCATTCCGCCGCAACGTGCCGGAGCCATCGCGCGTGCCAGCGGGCTGGCCAATGTGGGTGGGCGCTGGTGTGGTGTGAACTTTCTCAGTTACGAGTCGAACGTAGCCAAAGGCGTTTATGTGCTGGGAGATTCCATTGCCGGAGCACCGGGAATGCCCAAATCGGGACACATGGCCAACCAGGAAGCCAAGGTGTGTGCTGGCGCCATCGCCGCAGAAACCCTCGGGATGGAGATTCCCCAAAATCCCATCATCGCCAACACCTGCTACAGCTTCGTCTCGCAGAGCGAGGTCATTCACGTGGCGGCCGTATACCGCTATGACAGTGAGAAAAAAACCATGGTTGCGGCCCCCGGCGCAGGGGGGCTCTCGGCACAGCCCAACGTCATAGAAAGCCTTTATGCCATGTCGTGGGCGGCCAACATCATGAACGATACATTGGGTTGAGGCAACTCCAGTTCAACATCGGCTTTGTGCCAAGTACTTGCCCCGAAGCAGACAAAAAAATCGCCCTGGAGGCAGCAGGTCCCTCAGGGCGATTCTTTGATGTGACTGGTACACCAACAGGAATCGAAAATCAGCCCGAAGCACGCATTGAGTCTAATTTGGAGGAGACTTGGTTTTGCAAGTACCGCCAAAAGTACCATCAAGATTTCAGGTACCTTCGGATCAGTGATTCGGGCCTTCAGCGGTGGCCCAGATCCTGAATAACATCGCGCAGCCGCGCGATGCCAGCGGCCAGGTTGCAACTCATGCCGAGACGCTTTCCAGTTACGGCCGCATCATATTTGCCACGCGGTTGACCGCAGCGTAGTGCCACAGTGCATCCTCGGTCAGGTTGCTCTGTGTGTCCAGCCGTCGCGCAGCGCCTTCAGCGGCACGTCCAGGCAGATCTTGTTGCGGTACTTGAAGCAGTCGGCCACTGTCTTGTTGGCGTAGAACACCGGGACCTGCACGCCATCGATGCCGATGGGTTCAACACCTTCGGAAATAGCCGGTCCCGACTTGCGCACCACACGCAGTGCCGGCTGGTCAAGTCGGGATTTGGGTGTGTGCGGAGGGATCGCCAGCCAGACCTCGAACGGCGCCTGAGTACCGATGTCATGGACGCGTAGCGCGGACAACAGGCACACGACACCACGTGGCGCACGCAGGGCCACTTCGGCCAGAGACCGGTGTTCAATGAGTGCACGCCACTGCAGGCTGCAGACGCCGCGTGCCACCCGTTCCAGATGGCCCGCCGCGACCATCCGGCTGAGTACCACGGTCGGCAGCGCTTGCGCGGGCAGGTCGCGTGCGCGCAGAAGAGGCTGGCGCTGGGCGAGTGCGAGCACGGCGAATTCCGTCGTTGAGTTTTCGCCATGGGCCATCCATCCATCTTGTTGCTAAACCTAGTCATCTATCAACAGGTAACTAGACAAAGCAACAAACCCGGGGGTTCGGTCCAGTGTCCCGGTTCAGTGTCTATGCAGTGGCGATTCACTCCCTGTTCAGTTTGTGCACGGGCGGTTCGCTGGTGGTTCAGTTTGTTCAGTCGTCATGCTGCCGAGTCCACCGTATCGAGGGATTGAGGCGATCTTAGATGCCTCTGCGCCCAAGTTCCGCGCTGGATTTACGCCCGAATCCAGCACGTCAGGGTGCTCGATACAGGGTCAGACTGTCTGCATGAATGAGTGCAGAGATAGGCGGCCTGCCGCCGATTTCACAAACGACTCGCTTCGCTCTCGTTTGACCTCTGGGGGACCCATGAACACCCGCAACCCTGACTTCATCACGGTCGATCTGCGCGGCCTCAAGGCCGCGCTGGTGAGCTGCGCCCAGGCCCGCCGGGAGAGCGTGTCGGTGCTGGTTCGTCGGGCTGTGGCCCGCGAACTCGGACAGTCCGAGTCCGTCCCTCAGATGGTTGTCGAGACCGAGTGC
>JALOSH010000310.1 GCA_025458545.1 Hydrogenophaga sp. | reverse complement strand
ATGGCCGAAGCCGACTGGATCATCGACCTTGGGCCGGAGGGCGGCAGCGGCGGTGGTCAGGTGGTGGCAGCGGCACCGCCGGAGGCCGTGGTGCGCCTAAGCACGCACACCGGCAAGGTGCTGGCGCCGGTGCTGGCGCGCTGACGATTTCCTATTAGCGGCAGATTACCGGTTCTGTGGCGCGATCAACATTCAGATCAGCCCATCGACTTGCTGTTCTGGTAATAGAGATACGCCAGTCCGACCGGTGCCACGAAGACCGCAAACATCCAGCAAATCATCATGGTGAAGAGCTTGACGATGAGCATGAATATGGCGTTAACCAAGAAGACGTTCTCACCCAATATAAAACCGACGATGCGCTCATACACGAACCGGTAGTATGGATAGAGAAGTGTGTTGAGGACAATAAAAAACAGCATGTTTAGGGGCATTGCACGGCCGCCTTGTGTAGACATGAAGTACATGAAAGCGGCTATCGCCAGGCCGAAGAACAGCTGTCGAAAATAGTATGGAGCCTACAGGCCGCCGAACGTTTTTTGAATGACTGGATGCATGAAATCTCCCATTGGTTACGTGGATGGAAAGCGGCGTAATTCAGCGATTCACTTGAGCCTTGAAGTTCGTGACTTCGAGGCAAGCCCTCGCGGTAGATGAAGTCAGGCCAAGGCGTGCGCAGGGCTGGTTTCGGCAATCCCAGCCTTGCCAGCTACCCACGGCGGGGCCAGGTTCGAGCCCCGCTGCGCATCGGTGTGCTGAGGCACACCCCTTTGCTGCTCGGCTAGTCGTTCTGCCTGCTGCAGGTGGGCGTCCATTTCCTTCTGCAATGCGGGCCCGAGCGGCATTTCAGTCACGCGCCAACGCTGGTCGAGCACGCCAATGGTCTGGCCGTCGCCGCTGAGCATGAAACGTTGGCCTTGTGCGGGGTGACGGTGGCGCCCGCAGTGCACCACCAGCGCCGAGCACACCCGGCCCATGGCCTCCGGCCCCAGGCCCTGGGCCTGCAGCGGCCCCTGCAGTTCTCGGTGCGCCTGCACGAAGTGGCGCATCTGGGTTTCGTTCAGCCGCTGGGACCAGGGGCGATCTTGCTCGGGTGCTGGCTGGGCATTGGCCTGGCGAGCTGAGTCAGGGATCGTTTCGGCTTGGGGGTTGGGGGTGAAAGGTTTCTGCCACGACACCGTGTCTTGTTGTAGGCGCTGACCCTGAGCGTCGTAGTCGGTGATGCGCACCGGGCTGGGCCTCAGGGTGTTGAGCTCGATAACGGTGCGCCGGCCGTCGACCCAGCGGTGGTCGATCTCCACCGCGCCGCCACCGCGCGCCACTTCGATGTGTTGAACGCTGCCGTCGGCGCGCTCCAGCCGGTAGCGTTGCGGCTCACGAGGGTCCTGCCCCGGTACCAGATGGTCGGCGCGCACCAGCGGCGCGGCGTCCAGCAAGGCCAGACGCCGGCGGGCTTCTGCCGGAATTTCTGCGAGCTGCTGGTGGCCTTGGGGAATGCGGAAGCGCCCTTCATCGGTCAGGGCAAGGGCCTGTTGCGCGTCGGCCATGGCGCCCATGGTGTGGTCCTTGCCCATGAGGTAGGTGGCGGGCAGGGCTCCCACCTTGCTCGCCAGCAGTCCTGTCTTGATGACGCCCGGGATGCGGGCGCCGGGCAACCACTGCGCACCGGGTTCGGTATGGTGGCTGAGGTACTGGTTCTGCATCACGCCTTCGTAGGCGTGGGTGGCGATGTCGTTGGGGGTGCGCACGTCGTGCACGGTGCGGCCGGAGGCCTGGTAGCGCTCCAGAGCTTTCTCGAATCCGCCTTGGGAATCAAAGTAGCCGCCCTTGATGGTCTCGCGGGCGATGGGAAGGCTGTTGTAGACGTAGGCGTCGATCTGGTTGTGCAGGGCAAAGCTCTGAGCCATGCCGCCGCCCAGGCTGTGGCCGGTGGCGGCGAAGCGGAAATCCTGAAACTGGGGTTGTTGCCTGAGGTGGTCGTAGACCGCTTGAGCTTGCGGTGCGATCTTGGCGAACTCGCTGGCACCTGCGTTGGCCAGGTCGGATTTCCAGTTGCTCCAGGCGTCCGAGCCTTTGAAGTCGAAGGTGATTTCTTTGGTCTCTGAATTTATTGAGACCTGGAACTGGTTCTCCAGCTTCCCTTTTTCGTTGTGCTGGGTGTTCCAGCCTTCGGGGCTGCCGGGCACCAAGCGGCCATCGGCACCGTATTGGGGGGTAGGCCAGTCAGCGGGCAGATACTTACCCGGTTGGGCATGCTCCCAGGGCTCGGGATACTTGAGGACCTTGCTCGCCTCTGCCTTGTCCTGGTGCGGATAGGCCCAGTACGCGAGGGCCATGCCCACGCGCGAGCTCAACGGGTTGAGTTGTGGCGAATGGCTTTGAGGTTGTGGATCCATGGCGCACCTCAACGCTTTGCAGCTGGGACATCGAGAAAGTCATTGCGGCGAAGCTGGCAATTGCGGTGGATGCTTTCCCAAGCCTGCAGCTGAACGGGATCCTTGGCCACCTTCAACACCCATTCCTTACGCTCGTTCTGGACGTAGTAGCCATCGCGGAATTTGGGCCATATCTTGTACGCAATCGAGTAGTAAGCAGCCTTGGGTCGGCCCTCCTCCAAAACGAGCCTACGCGCAAAGCACTGTTGCTGCAGCAGAGGAAAGAGTTGTTCACGGCCCCGCTGCCAGTCGCCAGCAACCTCGCTGGGAACCATCGCGTAGTCAAGCCGCCCGGGAACTGGTTCGCCCATCGCAAGCTGCAGCGCCAGCAATATCTTGGCATCCATCACCCCCTTGGCCGCCGCCTGCTCGAAAAGCGCCGTGACGGCCTTGGGGTCCTGCACCTCTTTCATCCAGCCGTCGGCGTTGGCCATGGCGTAGTAGTAGTCGCCCATGGGATCGCCGCGTTCCTGCAGGGACTTGATGTACTGGCGAAGCTGGGTTTTGCCGCGCTCCAGCTCGCGGTCGGCGCTGGAGCGTTCGACGGCCATGGCGATGTGGGCGCCTGTCATGCAGCCGCTGGCCAGAACAGCGGCCACGATGGCCATGGCGGCACAGGCCAGCCTGCGGACGGGTGATTTCATGTCGTGCTCCCTGAATTGCGGCGGCAATGTAGCACGAAAGGTATCTATTTGCATCCCTAAGAAATGTAGGTTCCCTTCTGGCTTACCGGCGCGGGCGACGAACTCTTCGAACCTATTGCGGGTTCAGGTGTTGCCAGCGCCCGTCTTCATGACGTTGCGCGGGTGTTCGTTGCTCGACCGCTATGAAAAAACGTACAGCGCCTTTCCATAGCGCTTACTGAAAGTAAGTGAGTTCGCCTGCATTCACGGCAGCGGCAGCGCGGTCTTGTAGCGCACCTGCTTGAGCGCAAAGCTGGAGCGGATCTTCTCCACTTCCGGAATGGGCGATAGGCGGTCCAGCACGAAGCGCTCCAGCGCCTGCATGTCGGCCACCACCACGCGGATGAGG
>JALOSH010000309.1 GCA_025458545.1 Hydrogenophaga sp. | reverse complement strand
TTCATCAGCGCCTGGAAGCGCCGCTGGAAGTCGGCCGTGTCCATGCCGGGCGCGGCACCGCGCTTGAGCAGCTCGTGGGCCTTCACGTCGAAGCGCTGCAGTTCGTTCACCGGCAGGTAAATGCGCCCGCGTGCCGCGTCTTCGCCCACATCGCGGATGATGTTGGTGAGCTGGAACGCCAGACCCAGCCGGTGTGCGTAAGCGGTGGTCTGTGGCTGGCTCTGGCCGAAGATGCTGGCCGCCACCTCCCCCACAACGCCCGCCACCAAGTGGCAGTACTGCTGGAGGTTGGGGAAATCCAGGTAGCGGTTCTGCTCCAGGTCCATCTGGCAACCGTCGATCACGGCCAGCAAATGCCGCGCTTCGATGCCGAAGGTGGTGGTGTGCGGCATCAGCGCTTGCATCACCGGGTGGTTTTTCTCGCCCGCGAAGGCCTTGCCCACCTCGCTTCGCCACCAGGCGAGCTTGGTCTGGGCCACCCCGAGGTCACTGGTCTCGTCCACCACATCGTCCACCTCGCGGCAGAACGCATAGAACGCCGTGATGGCGGCCCGGCGATCGGGCGGCAGAAAGAGAAAAGCGTAGTAGAAGCTGCTGCCGGACGCGGCGGCTTTTTGTTGTACGTAGTCTTGCGGGCTCATGGGTGTCGGTTTTGGGGCCCAAGTGTACGCAGCCGACGCGTCACTCCTGTGCCGCGCTCGGTCATGGCCCTGTCCGGGCGGCACCGGGTGTGGGGCTCATCCTTAAGCTGGGCTTCAGGTTCGGGGCGTAATCTGTCGTGGCAATCTTGCGTTCAACCCGATATCCCCACGAGGCCTTCATGAAAAACTCCAGCCGTCGCGTCTTCATGCTCCAAGTTGCAGCAAGTTCTGCCATGCTCGCCGCCGGCGCTGCCCAGGCGCAAACCCCGCCCATGGTCAACGAAAAGGACGCCCAACCCATGGCCATGGGTTACGCGGCCGACACCACCAAGGTGGACGCGAAGAAGTTTCCCAAGCATGCAGCTGCGCAGAAGTGCGAAAACTGTGCGCTGTACACCGGCAAGGCGGGTGCGGCGTCCGGCCCTTGTGGCATCTTCCCCGGCAAAGCGGTCGCAGCCAACGGCTGGTGCAGCGCTTACGCCAAGAAGGCCTGATCCTGGGCGCGCTGGCGCTGCCAGCGCTGCCGCAGGTAGATGAGGTGTGCCAGGCCGGATGCGGCCAGGCACCCGGCACCCCAAAACCACTCATGGCCCTGCAAAGCGCTGCGCAGGGCCAGCATCAGGCACAGGCCCGACAACAGGTTCAGCGCATAGGCCTCGGGTGCCAGACCCCGCCCGGTGAAGCGATGGTACAGCGCCAGCCCCAGCCATTCGGCCAGCGTGATGGCGATCGCCAGATCGACCAGAAAAGCGTGGCTCCAGAGGGTGGTCAACGTCGGCCCCCAGTGGTCGGCAATCGGCAGACCCAGCCGCTCATACCCGGGCCAAGCCCAGCAGGTGACCCACGTCCTTGAAGAAGATGCGCACATGCGCCATCGGCTTCTTGCGCGCCAATTGTTTGTTCATGTAGGACTCGAACGTCAGCTGCTGCACGTCGCGGTCTTCGCAAATCTTGACGAAGCGTTCGCGCCGCTTTTCGTTGCCGTACCAGAACCACTGCATCACGCCCAGCACCCAGAACACCGTGCCGTGCAGTTTCATGAAGCGTTGGCGCGCCAGCTTCAACGCCTTGACATTGCCGGTCGCGAGCAGCGCCTGTGCCGCTTCGGCCGCCAGCTGGCCACCGACCATGGCGTAATAGATGCCTTCTCCAGAGGCGGGCGCCACCACACCGGCGGCATCGCCCGCCAGCACCACGTCGCGCCCGTTGTCCCAGCGCGGCAGGGGTTTCATGGGAATCGGGGCGCCTTCGCGGCGCAGGGTTTCTGCACCCGCCAGCCCGCTGGCTTCGCGCATGCGCTGCACCGAGCCGCGCAGAGAAAAGCCCTTGTCGGCGCTGCCGGTGCCCACGCTCAGCGTATCGCCATGGGGGAACACCCAGCCGTAGAAGTCGGGTGAAAAGCGGCCCTGGTAGTAGACGTCGCAGCGGCTTTCGTCGTAGTCGGCCGAGCGCTGCTCGGGAGGCGGGGCGCGCAGGATCTCGTGGTACGCGAACACGTACTTTGTGCGCTCAGCGCCGGGTACTCCGCCCTGGCGAGCCACTTCCGAACGCGCGCCGTCGGCGCCCACGATGCACCGCGCCCGAACCCTGGCGGGCACGCCTTCACTGCCCGGGGTGTTGCGCTCGCGCACGGTGAAGTGCACCACCGACACGCCGTCGGCGTCGCGGCTGAGCGACTCGAACTTGCCGGTGCGCCGTTCCGCGCCCGCCGTGGCGGCCCGTTCGCGCAGCCACTCGTCAAACTGGTCGCGGTTGACCATGCCCACAAAGCCGTTGTCGATCGGGATGTCCACCTGGTGTTCGGAGGGCGCGATCATGCGGGCGCAGCGCGCCTTGGCCACCAGCAGCTCATCCGGGATCTCGAAGTCCTTGATGAGCCGGGGCGGGATGGCGCCACCGCAGGGTTTGACACGGCCTGCCCGGTCCAGCAGCAGGACCTTGCGGCCGTTTTTCGCCAGATCGTGCGCGGCGGTGGCACCGGCTGGACCTCCGCCGATCACGACCACGTCAAAGGTGTCATCGTTGTTCATGTGCTCAAGCGGGTGGGTGCTCCCATGGCAGCGCCATCGGCACGGGGGACAGAAGGGGTCGTTGCCGACCGCAGGGGCGGCGCCGAGATGCGCCAGGCCAGCAAGGCCGAGACCATGAAGGCCAAGGCTTCCAGCGCAAAAACAAAAGCGTAGGCGTTACCGGGAGACGCGATCAGGTAACGGGCCAGATCGCTGGCACCGGTGCCCACCAGGCCACCCAGGCCAAAGGCGATGGCCTGCGCCGCGCCCCACAGGCCCATGCGCACACCTTCGCGCGAGCCGCGGCCTTCGTTGGCCAGCCGCATCATGGAACCGATGGCACCGATGGAAAACGCGCCGTTTGCCGCGCCCAGGGCAAACACCGTGGCCTTGAGCGTCTCGCCGTTGCCGCTCACACCCGCTGCCACCAGACCGAGCAGGGCCAGGGCCGATGCAAAACACCCGCCGATGGTCCAGCCGCGCAGCGAACCGAGCCAGCGCATCGGCGCGAAGCGGGCCGCCAGGGCGCCAGAGAGCGCCACCAGCAGCATGCCGGCGAGCACGCCACCGTGTTGAACACCTGATAGCTGGGTGGATGCGCCCGGGCTGTAACCGAACACGGTGCCGGCGAACGGCTCCAGGATCAAGTCTTGCGCGCTGTAGGCGAGCATGGAAACGAACACGAAGATGGTGAAGCGCCGCGCCACCGGCTCGTGCCAGACCTCGGTCAGCGCTTGTTTGAAGCTCGGTTTGGGTGTCGCGCTGGCGGGTTCGGCCGCAGATGGCGACACATCGCCTTCCAGCCCGCGCAGCGCCAGCAG
>JALOSH010000308.1 GCA_025458545.1 Hydrogenophaga sp. | reverse complement strand
AGAGCGCGGCCAGTTCCAGACCTTTGGACAGGCGGGCGCCCCGCTCGGCCGTCATGCTGCTCAAAGAACCCCGGAGCCCATGGGCATGGGCCACCGCCAGCTCGGTGTTCTTGGCTTGCAGGGCCTGTTGCAATTGGGCCAGGCGCTCGCCCAGATCGCTGCGCATCGCCTGCGCCAACTGCCGCAGCGTGGCGTCGTCACCGTCGAGGCGTCGGCGCAGCTTGTCCACGTCGATGGCACCGACCGCCGCCGGCGCGCGCGGGGCCAGCTCGGGCGCTGCGTCGGTCTGGGCACCGGGACCGGGTTGGCCTTTGGCGCGCTGCAGGGCTTCGTCCATCGCCCGCATCAGCGCCTGTGGGCTCACCGGCTTGGGCGTGTAGCCGTCCATGCCCGCGATCAGGCAAGCCTCGCGATCACCACTCATGGCGCTCGCCGTCACCGCCACGATGGGCGTGTGGGGCCAACCGTTGCGGATTTCCAGTTCCCGGATGCGCCGGGTGGCTTCCAGGCCGTTGCTGCCCGGCATCTGCACGTCCATCAGCACGAGGTCCACACCGCCTTGGGCCCATTGCTGCACCGCCTGCTCGCCGTCGCGAGCGTTGCGCACCGTGCAGCCCAGCCGCTTCAGCAGCTGGTTCATCAGCAACTCGTTCACCGGATGGTCTTCGGCCACAAGCACGCACAGACCGGCAAAGCGCTGCCCAGCCTGCTGCACTTCGCTCAGTTCGACCGGCGCGCTCAGCGGCGCATGGTCCGTCGCACCGGCCTCGCCCATCGGCAAGGTCACGGTGAAGCCACTGCCGCCGAATCGGCGCGCGGTCGAGGCATCGGCCTGGGTGAAGGCTTCAAAGATCGTGGCCTGCTGTCGGGGCGAAATCCCCACGCCACTGTCCTGCACCTGGAGCTGCAGCAATCGCATGCCACTGCCCGGCGCCTTGATCGTCTGGGCCGAAATGCGGACGCTGCCGCCGCGCGGCGTGAACTTCAGTGCGTTCGACAACAGATTGCCCAGCACCTGGCGCAGCCGCCCCGGGTCCCCCAGCATCTGCTGCGGCAGACCGGGTGCGATCTGCAGTTCCCAGGTCAGCGGCTTGGCCCGTGCCTGTTCGGCGTACAGGGCGCTGACCTCGTTGAGCGTGTCGAGCGGGTTGAACCGCACCTGCTCGATGCTCAGCTTGCCCGCCTCGATGCGCGACAGGTCGAGCACATCGTCGAGCAGCGCCAGCAGCGCGTGCGCCGAGCTGTCCATCAGGTCCAGCCAGCTTTTTTGCTCGGCGTTCAGCGGCGAATCCATCAGCAGCCGCGTCAGCCCCATCACCGCGTTGAGCGGCGTGCGCACTTCGTGGCTGATGTTGGCCAGAAACTCGCTCTTGGCGCGGCTGGCCTGTTCGGCCTCTGCGCGGGCCTGCAGGCCTTCCTGCTCCACCCGCTTGCGTTCGCTGATGTCGGCGTGGGTGCCCATCAGGCGCAGCGGGCGGCCCTTGCTGTCGTGTTCGGCCACCACACCATGGCTCTCGATCCACAACCAGCCTGTGGCGGTGCGAATCCGGTACTGCGCCACAGCGCGCCGTTGTTTGCCGTCCAGCAGTGCGCGCGCCACCGCCTGCACACGTCGGCTGTCTTCGGGGTGCACTCGCTCCAGCAGCCCTGGTGTGTCCCAGTTGCCGTCCATGGCCACGTCGCCCAGCATCTCGCCCCAGCGCGCCGTGAGAAACACCTGGGTCGAGGGGAGTTGCCAGTCCCACAAAGCCAGGCCCGCCGCATCCACCGCCACTTCCAGACGGTCCCGCGTTTCGTCCAGGGCTTCCTCGGCCAGCAACCGGCTGTTGGACTCGCGGTGCACCGAACTGCGCAGGCGGTCCAGCTCGCGGTTTTGCCGGTCCAGCTCGGCCAGCAGCTTCTGGGTTCGCTCACGCTCCTTTTGCAGGTCCTGCAAGGCGCGCTGCAGGTCCAGGGCGATGCGTTGAGGGCTGTCGGACATCGGTTGGGCTACCCGAAAAGGGGAGGTGTGGTCAGCTGCCGCCGAGCGCCTCCCAGCGCTCCATGGACTGCAGCCATTGAGCTTCGATATCGGCATGCCGAGCGCCCAGTTGAGCGGCACGGGCCGGGTCGGTGGCAAACAGCGCGCCGCCGTTCAGGTCTTGGTCGATCTGGGCCTGCTCGGCCTCCAACTGCTTGATCAGCGCGGGCAGGGCATCAAATTCCCGTTGTTCTTTGTAGCTGAGCTTGCGCTTGGCGGGTGTGGGCGCCACCGTTGCCGGCGCAGGGCTGGAGCTGGGTGCCGCAGCCGGCGCCTGTGCCGGCGCACTGGCCCGCTGCAGCTCGGCGGCCCGCGCCGACTGCGTGAGCCAGTCCTGCACGTCACCCACGTACTCGCGCCAGCGTCCGTCGCCTTCGGCCACCAGCGTGCTGGTGACCACGTTGTCCAGGAAACGCCGGTCGTGGCTCACCAGGAACACGGTGCCTTCGTACTGTTGCAGCAAGTCTTCCAGCAGTTCGAGCGTATCGATGTCCAAGTCGTTGGTGGGTTCGTCCAGCACCAGCACATTGGCCGGGCGGGCAAACAGGCGCGCCAACAGCAGGCGGTTGCGCTCACCGCCCGAGAGCGTGCGCACCGGTGCGTTGGCGCGGGCGGGTGAGAACAGGAAGTCGCTCAGGTAACTCTTGACGTGGGTGCGCTTGTTGCCGATCTCGATCCACTCGCTGCCGGGGCTGATGAAATCTTCCAGCGTGGCGTCCAAATCGATCTGGTCGCGCATCTGGTCAAAGTACGCCACGCTCTGTTTGCTGCCCTGGCGCACCGTGCCGCTGTCCGCGGCCAGCTCGCCCAGAATGATTTTCAGCAGGGTCGTCTTGCCCGCGCCGTTGGGGCCAATCAAGCCGATCTTGTCGCCGCGCAGGATGGTGCCGGTGAAGTCGCGGATCACCGTGCGCTGACCACCATTGGTCGTCGGGAACGACTTGCTCACCTTCTCCAGCTCGGCCACGATCTTGCCGCTGGCGTTGCCGCTGGCCACCTCCAGCTTCACACTGCCGACCGCGTCCCGGCGTTGCGCGCGCTGCTCGCGCAGGCGCTCCAGCCGGGTGATGCGCCCCTGTGCGCGCGTGCGCCGCGCCTCCACACCCTTGCGAATCCACACCTCTTCCTGCGCCAGCAGCTTGTCGGCCCGCGCATTGATCACCGCCTCCTGCGCGGCCTGCTCTTCCTTCAGCAACTGGTACTGCGCAAAGTTGCCGGGGTAGCTCAGCAGGCGGCCGCGGTCCAGCTCCACCATGCGGGTCGCCACCCGGTCCAGGAACGCCCGGTCGTGGCTGATCGTCACCACACTGCCCTTGTATTCCAGCAACAGGTCCTCCAGCCAGGTGATGCTGTCCAGATCCAGGTGGTTGGTCGGCTCATCCAGCAGCAAAACATCTGGCCTGCTGACGAGCGCCTGGGCCAGCGCCACCCGCTTCTTGTTACCGCCCGAGAGCTGCCCCACGGTCACGTCGCCTTCCAGGTGCAGCCGGTGCAGCGTTTCCTCCACCCGCTGCTCCCAGTTCCAGGCGTCCAGCGCTTCAATGCGGTTCTGCAACGCATCCAGGTCCAGACCATCTGCGCCACTCAGATAAAGATCACGAGCGGCGCGGGCGTCCGCAAGACCCACACTGGCCGCCTCAAACACCGAACTCTGCAGATCCAAGATCGGCTCCTGCGGCACATAGGCCACCCTCAATCCCGTCTGGGTCTGCAGAGCCCCATCATCGGGTTTCTCCAGGGCGGCCAGAATCTTCAACAGAGACGACTTGCCCGTGCCGTTGCGCCCAATCAGGCCGACTCTCTCTTGTGATTCCAGTGCGAAGTCGGTGTGATCGAGCAGCGCCACATGGCCAAAAGCCAGTTGCGCATCCTGCAGGGTGATGAGTGCCATGAGAGAGTCGTGTACAAAAGTGGCGCGATTATCCCAGTCGGTCTGATTCAAGTGCCGACAGCTTCCCTGTGCCGCTGGAGAGTGGAGCCTCCGCATAGCCACATTGAAAAATTCGAGCGCCTGTTGACTGCTAAAAAAAATCTGGTGTATACTGCGAGGCTCCGCTAAGTGCTGCAGGACCTGATGGGAACGCAGGACGCAAGCGGTGAAGCTTGAGGCCGTTGAGGTCTGGAAGCGAGGTGGTGAAAGTCAGCGAAAACCCTGGAAGTTTTTGACAGGGGCTCAAAAACTGATGTATACTACGAGGCTCAGCTGATCGCAGTTGAGTTGGCAAAAGAGAAGAAATTGTCTGTTTGCCTGATCATTA
>JALOSH010000028.1 GCA_025458545.1 Hydrogenophaga sp. | reverse complement strand
GGACGGCTCCTCCACCTTCACGACCTGGAAGCGCCGGGCCAGCGCGGCGTCCTTCTCGAAGTACTTCTTGTATTCGGCCCAGGTGGTGGCGGCCACGGTGCGCAGTTCGCCGCGCGCCAGCGCGGGCTTGAGCAGGTTGGCCGCGTCGTTCTGCCCGGCCTGGCCGCCGGCGCCGATCATGGTATGCGCTTCGTCGATGAACAAAATGATCGGGTGCGGGCTCTTCTTCACCTCGTCGATCACGTTCTTCAGGCGGTTCTCGAACTCGCCCTTGACGCTGGCGCCGGCCTGCAGCAGGCCCATGTCGAGCGTGTGCAACTCCACGCCCTGCAGCGGCGGCGGCACATCACCGGCGGCAATGCGCAGCGCCAAACCTTCCACCACCGCGGTCTTGCCCACGCCGGCCTCGCCGGTGAGGATGGGGTTGTTCTGCCGGCGGCGCATCAGGATGTCAATGGCCTGGCGGATTTCCGGGTCGCGGCCGATCACCGGGTCTAGCTTGCCGTCGCGCGCGCGCTGCGTTAGGTTGGTGGTGAACTGGTCCAGCGCCGGGGTTTTTCCGGGCAACGCGGCTTCGGCGCTTTCGGCGTCGGCGCCCTCCTCGCCTGGCGCGGGTGCATCGGCGGATCGCACGCTCTGGGCGGCTTCTTCCGAGCCTTTCGTGGCGTCGTCCAGCTTGTGCTTGAGGTCGTCCAGCCGGAACTTGGCAAACAGCTTGCTGCCGCGGAAGGCCAGCTGGCTCAGGCTGGGCTCGGTCAGCAGGGCCAGCAGCAGGTGGCTGCTGCGGATGCGGCTGTTGTGCGCGTCCAGCGAGGCGATCAGCCAGGCGTGCTCCAGCAGCGTGGGCAGGTGGGCGCTGAACACCGGGGTGCGGGTGTTGCCGTTCTTGAAGCGGGTGAGTTCGTTTTCGAGATCGCGCGCCAAGGCGGTGGGAGACACGTCTGACCGCTGGCACAGCAGATGGAAGTCGGACCGGGGCTGCTCCAGCAGCGCCAGGAACAGGTGCTCGATGTCCACCTCGAAGTGCGACTTGGCCATGCAGATGCTGGCGGCACGTTCGGCCGCGCGGCGGCAGTTATCGTTGAGTTTGGAGATCAGGGTCTTGAGGTTGTTGCTCATGGGGTTGTGACAGCAGAGAAATCGTTATCGAGAAAAAATCCGTTAGGCCGCCGCCAGCAGGTCGTACCCGGCATCGCACCGGTCTTGCGTGGCGGGTCGGGTGACCAGGTAGGTCTCCCAGCCCAGGCGCGGACCGAGCGTCCCTCCCAAGCGCACGGGCCGTACGTCGGCGGCCTTCAGTTGCAGGCGCACCTCGTACTCCAGACTCACGCCCGTGAGCTGGGTCAGCAGTTGCTTGAGCGCCAGCGCGGCCGTGCCGCCGGGCAGGAAGCGCTGGTAGCGGTCCAGATCGAGCGGACCCAGGGTCAGGCCGACGCGCAGATCGCGCTGCCAGACGCGTTCACCGGCCATTGCTGTGGCGCCGAGCTGGGCATTGCCCATGGCCAGGCGGCTCTGGTGTTCCAGCGGCAGCTTGAACCAGCGGCCCACAAACTGCGTCACCTTCACCGGCACCCGGAAGTACAGCGACAAAACCTGCTGCAAAGCACCGGCCGAGACGGAGCGCTGCTGGAAGAGGCCACTGAGGAAGGCGATCATTTCGTCAGACACGCCACCCTGGCTGGGCTGAAGCCGATCGCGCAGCGACTTCTGGCCCATGCCCGCAAGCGACAGCACTTGTGGCAAAAAGTGGTTGCGCCGGTCCGATTCGTAGCGCACCGCCAGGCGGTGTTTGCGCCAGGCCTGGTAGAACAGCACTACTGAGCGGTGCAGAAAAATGTCCAGGAAAGCTCGCGAAGAAGCGTCGCGAGAATCCTGCTCGCGCCGGGCGAAGAGCTCGGTGTAAAAGATGGGCAAGGCGCCGCCCGCGCCCAGCAGGCTCATGAAGGCGGTGGTGATCTCCACACGGTTGACCTGCCCCGGCGCCAGGCGCCGCGGTGCAGCTTCGGTGGCCTGCACCAGGTCGGCCAGCGTGGCGGGCTTGGGGCGCTCGGGCAGGTCGGGCTGGTCCAGCCAGAGGGTTTCAAACCGTTCAATCTCGCTGGCCGGGAACGACATGCTCAGCGAGTTGCGAAACGACAGGCGCCGCGCCATCACATCCACCGAGGTGACGCCTTCGTGGCGCACGAACCAGGCTTCCAGCAGGCGCACCGCCTGGAAGAATTCGAAGCTGTGCGGCTGCTCCAGCAGCCGGTCGATCACAGCAACGGGTGGCAGCCGGTGCGTCGCTCGCATGTGATGAGTGCTTCCTGGGTCCGGGCGGACACCAGCTTGAGCTGGGTGAAGCTGTTGATGTGGGTGTACAGACCAAAGAAGCGGTCCATGACCTGTGCAAACAGGCGCAGGCCGGAGCCCACAAAGTTCCCCTCTTCCACCGTAAAGCGGATTTCGGTACCCCGCACAAAGGTGGAAAACGGCTGACCCGGCAGGTAGGCGGTGGCGGGGCGGTATTCAATGGCCAGCAGGCCGTCGAGCATGGATCGGTTGGTTTGACTTCGCGGCAGGTCGTACAGGCGCAGCATTTCCTTGATGGCGTCCAGGCCGCCCGCGCTGAGCGACAGGTGGTTGAGCGACAGGTGCGAAATCAAACGCCACAGGGCGCCTCGCCCGCGTTCAAATCGCAGGCTGGTGGTGGGCTTGCGCAGCAGGCGAATCTCGCTGGACAGGCTGCCACCCGCCATGAACAGATCGCCACCGGCGTTGCCCACGGCCAGCAAATTGGGCAGGTTCCGGTTGGTGGCCTTCACTTCAATGGACAGGGTGTCGGTCTGCGGCGAAGCGGGGTCAAAGTCCACGTCCACGATGGACAGCTCGGCTTCGTAGCCTGGGCTTTGGTCGGCCACCGCTTCGTCGCGCTGCAGGACCCAGTATCGGCGGCGCCCTTCGCCGTCGGCCAGCAGTTCGTCGTGCTGCAGCGAATAGAACGGATGGAACTCGTCCACACTTTCGCCTTGCGGCGTCTGCAGCACGCGGTAAACCTTCTCCACCGAATAAACCTCGTAGCCAAAGGCCTTTCGCGCATCGGGCAGCACCGGAGAAGACTGACCTTGGCGCGTCCAGCGGATTGGGTCGGCCCGCTGATGAAACAGATTGACCACCGGCGTGCAGAACAGGCGCAGGTTTTTCTCGGTCAGCGTTTCCAGCAGACTGGCCTCGTCGGAATCGGAGCGGATGCCCGACATGACGTAGTGCAGCGTGATGCTGCGCGCGCTGGCAGCCTGCACCTTGGGCGGTAGCGGCAGATCGACAAAATTGAACTTGTCGGGAAAGGCAAAGAACTCGGTCAGGTGACGGTAGGCGGGCTGGGACCTGGCGTCCACATCGATCAGCGCCTCGTCGTCTTCAAAACCGACCACCGCGGGCAAGGCATCAGCCAGCGCTGCCCAGGGTCCGTGTTCGGCGGTTTGCAGCAACACGCCCAACACATTGCCATGCAAGGCTTCGCGCACCGCGCTCACCTGCGAGGCCTCGGCGTCCACATACAGGCGCAGCTTGTCCAGCGCCAGGGCCGCCCAGGTGCTTTGTGCGCCCGTGAGCTGCAGGGTGATCGACATCACACTCGTGGCACCCTTGGGTACCAGCGTGCCGGTGGGTGCCACCACCGCACTGGCAAAGCGAGCCGAAGCCACGCCCACCGGTGCCAGCGTCACGTCGTAGGCGGTGCGAAAGGTGCAGGGCACGCCGCGCACCGGACGGCTTTTGAGCAAGGTGCCGCGCGGCAGCACGGTGGCTTTACTCATTTGCGCGGCCGCATCGGCCACGTTGAAATGGGCAATGGCACAGGACGGGAACGGCCTCAGGTAGTGCGGGTACAACACCTCCAGAAACGATTCGGTGAACAGCGGAAAGTCGTCATCCAGCCGTTTGTGAATGCGCGAAGCCAGCAGCGCAAACGACTCGATCAGCCGCTCGACATGCGGGTCTTCGCCCACGTCCCCTGACAGTTGTAGGCGCCCTGCAATCTTGGGATATCGGCGCGCGAACTCCGCAGAATGGCCCCGCAAAAAGGCCAGTTCGCGTTCGTAGTGCGGGAGCAGTTCGTCCATGGCGAGCGGGTCGGTGAAAGGCGTCTGTTGAGGAGGATTCAGGCTGCCACGGCAGGGGGTGAGAAACGGGCAGGCGCCACGGAAAATCGGGACAGCGTGGGTTGCAAGACTGCGTCGAAAGCGACAGGCTCGGCCGATGGGTGGGCCAGCAAAAGGGCTCGGATGGTGAAAGACAGCGAGTTCATGGTTCCCGCGCGCTGATAAAACTCGATGCGCACATCGCGCAGACGGGGTTCAAACGATGCAATGGCATGCGAAAGGCTGGAAGCAATATGCCGCTTCTCCTCCGAATTGGTGAGCACCCGTCCCACAAAATCGCGAACCCCGTAACACATCACGGACTTGCGCGTATGGGGCAGATCGAGCAGTTCATCAAAGTTCAAGGCAGAACGAGAGTTCAACAAAGACTCAATGTCCCTCGCCACCGACTCTCGCAACTGCTCCAGCGAATAGGTCAGCGTCAGGCCCTCTGCCCCGTCTTTCGGGTCTGCCAGCAGCCTGTCCAGCACGCTGCGGCGAAATCGCATCGAAGTGACCATTCTTTGCCCGTGATGAAAAAAGACGGGGCGAAAACGCCCCGTCGATCGCCAAATGACGCGCCGGAGCGCGACCGATCAGGTCGGAGCGTTGTCCGTCGGTGTGTTGGTGGCCAGACTCCACTTGGCTTCGGACGGTGCCTTGCTCTTGCCATCCATGGTTTGCTGGGTGTACTTCCAAGTCACGGCTGCATACTTCAAACCAAACGTTTCCAGCGGCAGGCCTTCACCCTCAACGATAGGGGTCACCGAGGCGATGATGACCTTCTTGAGAATGATCTCCAGATACTTCACACGCTTGCCGGTGGCGCCGTTGGCACGCATGAAGTCGATAGTCACGTCCTCGTACAAGGTGCCGGCTGAGCAGGCTTGCCACAGCAAAGGGCTGATCATGTCCAAGTCTTTGGTGAACACCATGTCACCGTGTTCACAACGCTCAGACGTGTGACCGCCCGCGGTAGAGGCCGTGGCCGACTTGGGTTGGGTAATCGCATGCTGCCAGCTGCTGACCTCAAACCAGCCAGCGGAGCTGGGGTGATCTGCATCGCGCGACTCGCCAACGATCTTGGTACCGTTCAGCGCATTGCCGAACTTGACGTAGATATCCTTCATTGCTTACCTCTCCTGTTTGCAGTTGAAAAAAGATTCGCTTCCAAAAACCGTCAACCTTTGCCGCCGGGCATTTCAGCCACCAGGCGCAGGGAGACGGACAATTCATCAAGCTGGAAGTGGGGCCTGACAAAAGCTACGGCACGGTAAACACCAGGGCGCCCGGGAACTTCCGCAACCTCAACCTGGGCGCTGCGCAACGGACGGCGCGCGCGCATTTCCTGCGTGGCGTCGTCGGAGTCCACAACGTACTGCATCAGCCAGTTGTGGAGGTAACGCTCCACATCCTGCGTGGTCGTGAAGCTGCCCACTTTGTCGCGCATCATGGACTTCATGTAGTGCGCGATACGGCAGACGGCAAACATGTATTGCAACTGAGCCGACAGCACCGCGTTGGCGTTGGCTGAATCGCTGTCGTACTTGGCCGCCTTTTGTGTGGACTGGGCACCGAAGAACGCCGCGTAGTCGGTGTTTTTGCAATGCACCAGGGGAATGAAGCCCAGGTCACTGAGTTCTTTTTCCCGCCGGTCGGTGATGGCGACTTCGGTCGGACATTTGAGCGCCACTTCGCCTTCATCGGTCTTGAAGGTGTGTGTCGGGAGATCCTCCACCAAACCGCCCCCCTCGACACCTCGGATGGCAGCACACCAGCCGTAGTTCTCAAAGGCCGCTGTCAGGCGAGCACCCATGGCAAACGCGGTGTTGACCCACAGGTACCTGCTGTGGTCAGCGCCGTCGACCTCTTCCACGAAGTTGAAGCCTTCGGTGGTGATGCCATCCTTGGGGTTGTAGGGCAGGCGACCCAGGAAGCGCGGGAGGGTCAGGCCCACATAGCGCGAGTCCTCCGACTCGCGGTACGACTTCCACTTGGCGTAGTCCACCGTGTCGAACACCTTGGACAGATCGCGCGGTTTGCCCAGCTCGTCAAACGAGTCGATTCCAAGCAGCTCGGGAGCTGCAGCCGAGATGAACGGAGCATGTGCCGCGGCGGCCACATGGGACATTTGCTCTACAAAGAACATGTCCTCGGGCTGACGGCTGATATTGAAGTCCCCGATCAGGGCACCAAACGGAGCGCCGCCGAAGGTGCCGAACTCTTCTTCGTACACCTTCTTGAACAGCACGCTCTGGTCAAAATCGATGGCCGTTTTGAAGTCTTTGATGAGCTCCTGCTTGGTGGCGTTGAAGAGTTGAATCTTCATGTTGGCGCCTGTGGAGGTCTGCTTGCAAAGATATTGCAAACCGGTCCAGGTGGATTCCAGCTTCTGGAACTCGGGGTGGTGCATCACCTCGCTGAGTTGCACCGAAATGAGGCGGTCCAATTCGGCCACCCGTGCATCCAGCGTGGCACCCAGGTTAGCGGACATGACGACCGTACCGTCCATGACCTCGCGCACCAGTTCGGCAATGATGTCTTTGGCGCGTGCGTGTTCCGTTTCGGAGCGGGCCACGCGGCTTTGCGCCACGATGCTGTCAAGAAGTCCTGCTTCTGCTGCGTCCACCGTGGCGGCTGCTTGTTTTTGTGCGGCTGGCATCAGGCTTCTCCGTCAGTTTTGCGGGCTTCTTGCCCGAGTTTGGCGAGTTGCTCGGTGTTGGTCAGCACGTCACCCAAAATGTCTTCCAGCTTGTCGTTGCCGGCCAGTTTGTTGCGCAAATCGGAGAGCTTGGTGCGTGCTTCCAGCAGCTTGCGCAGGGGGTCTACCTGTTGCACCACGGATTCTGGGCGGAAGTCTTCCAACTTCTCGAAGTTCAGGTTGACGGCGAATTCACCGCCGCCTTCGCTGAGCTTGTTTTGCACCCGAAAGGACGCCTTGGGTGCCATGCCCTTGACGACGTCGTCAAAGTTGTCCATGTCGACATTGACGAACTTGCGCTCTTTCAGCCGGGCCATGGGTTTGTCTGGATCGCGCTGGCCGGTGAAGTCCCCCAAGACCCCCACAACAAAAGGAATTTCTTTCTGCTCAATGGCATCCCCGACCTCGACGTCATACGTCAGCTGCACTCGGGGAGGCCTGACCTTGTCAAGCTTTTTATGAACGCTATCTTTTTTTGCCATGAGGATCTCCTGAAGGCGTGGCTTGTGACGACAAATGTTTACCTGAGCGCACCAAACGGGTTGCTGGATGGCTGCGGTGATGGTGCGACTGGTGGGTTTACAGCGGTTGAAGGAGAGGCCGCAGTGGCAGGGCGGGCTGTACGGGGACGTGCTGGAACCCGGGGACGTGCAGGAGTACGAGGAGCCACGTTCTCCTGAACGGTTTCCGATGGCTTAGGAACCAGTACCGACTCCCCCAGAATGGTCCGTAGGTTGCGGGCCATGTCCTCTGCCTCGGAGCGGGCGGATGTGGTGAGGTTGTTCTGGTTGCGCAACGCTGACAAGGCGGTGGTGGAGATGCGCAATCCGCTCACCGCCAGGAGGCCCTGTGCCACGCTGTCAGCCGAGTCGCGCTGAACCACCTCTTGTGCGGCCAGCACGGCATTGCCATAGTCTGACGCATCGAAGTAACTCTGCGCCAACCGCAACCATGGGCGCTTGTCGGTCGGATAAGACTGAGCGGCTTCGCGATAGATAAGGCGGGCGCGCTCACGGCCACCCTCAGCAGCTTCTGCGGCCTGCGCACGGCTGAGGTATTCCGACAGTGGCTCTACCTTGGCAGTGAGTTCTTTGGCTTGAACTTCTGGCTGGGGGGGCTTGGTGGAGCAAGCCCCCAAGACGAACAGTGTCGCAAGTATGAGACCGCTCCAGACAGGCTGGCGAACCCGCGATGACGGGCACCCCATGACATGGCTGTTGGTGGCGGGCGTGGTAGCCCGGGCAAGCGTGTTGTGCGTATCGAACAAACGAACTCCTCCCTGATTCAATCAAAACTTTTTGCCAGCCAACGGGGCTGCTGACGCGTTCCACGTTGACTGGATCTGAGCACTTCTTTGTGACACAAGTATGCTCGCAAAACGATTCGGTCGCGAATTGTGACACGAAAGCAGTCAGTCGCTTTGGGTATGCGCCGCATAATAGCGCAAGGCAAAACAGGGCCTAATGACATCTTGCAAGGCCGCTTGTCGCAGGTCTCCAGCCATCCACCATGAAGCTCACCCGATCTTTTGACAACACCGCCTTGCGTGACGTGGGCCAGCCCGATAACCCCGCTCATGGGGAGAGGACTTCTTGGGGTCTGGCCGCGAGACCTGTGAAAATCGCCAGTGTGATGTTGCTGTGTGCTTGGGTAAGCGGTTGTGGGACAACGCCACCTGGCGGGGGACTACTCGACAAAACCCTCGGCCTCGTGGGTCTTCAAAAGATGGAGGCACCCCCAGCCGCGCCATCCGTGTCCCCAGACATGTTGAAAGCGCTCATCAGCCCCACCAAGATACCGCTTCGTATCCATGCCAGCGACCAACTCAACAGCGGGACAACGTCCCGTCCGCTGTCGCTGGTGGTCAGGATCTACAAACTCAAAAGGCATGAAGCCGTGATGAGCGCCCCCTACAAAGCTTTCACGGACAAGCCATACGAGCACGAAGATGTGGTGTCGTCCAGAGAGCTGGTATTGCTGCCCGGACAGCGCTACGAGGTAGAAGAAGCCATACCGAAGAATGTCAGTCACATCGCTGTCGTGGCGCTTTTCAAATCACCCGAAGAGAACCGCTGGCGGTTTGTTTTCGACGTGAACGGAAGCGCGAAGGAAGGTGTGACGCTGGGGGCACACCAATGTGCCCTCAGCGTCACCCAAGGCGAGACGGTGGGGAGCCCGCCAGAAGCTCGGCGATTGGCGGGTACAGTCTGTCGCTGACACCGAAGGTGGACAGCGGTTTTTGAAGTGTTTCAGGGAGTTCCATGTTTCGTTCCTCCAAGGTCTTGTGGGGTGAAGGCCAGTTCCTTCGACCACAGCACTTTCAGTTACAAGACGCTTATCACGAATGGCGGTTGGCCGAGGTCGCATCCAGCCTGCACCCTTATGCATGGGGGTTGCGCAAGCTGAGCATCAATGTCGATGCCTTGGCCACTGGCGTCCTTCGCATTGAGCATTTGCAGGCGATTCTTCCCGATGGAGAAGTGTTCAACGCGCCGCAAGAAGACCCACTGCCGCCGCCGGTTTCGTTGCACCACACCGAGGCTGGCATCTCGGAAATCACTTTCCATGCGGTCATGGCGCCAGTGCGAAGCACGGGAAACAACTTCAGCAGCGCTGGCGAGGCCAGCGATGGTGCTGTACGTTATGTACAAAAGAACCAGGCTTCGCCCGATCTGTTCACCCAAGCGGCCGATTCAGAAACAGCGGTGCTCCAGAAGGTGCTGAAACTGCAAGCAGACGGTGAGCCCCGCGACCATCTGGTCAGCCTCCCGCTGTGCAGGGTCCGGCGCAATGCCACGGGTGGTTTCGAGCTCGATACCCGCTTCATCGCACCCAGCATGTCGATCGAATCGAGCCCAGCCTTGCGTGCCCTGTTGCGGCGCTTGCTGGACACCCTGCAGGCCAAGGTCAGTGCGCTGTACGGATTTCACCGCGAACCTTCTCGACATGTGATCGAATTTCGTTCGGGAGACATCGCGTCGTTCTGGCTGCTGCACACGGCAAGCAGCGCGTTCGGCTCGCTGTCCCATCTGCATCACCACCCAGGCCTGCATCCGGAGCGCTTGTTTCAGCAATTGCTGCAACTCGCCGGGGCCTTGATGACGTTCTCCAAATCATTCACGCTGGCCGATCTGCCGAGCTACCAGCACAACCAACCTGGCGCCAGCTTTGCCAGGCTGGAAACCATCATCCAGGAGCTTCTGGAAACCGTCATATCCACCCGCTACTTCGCCATCGCTCTGCGGGAAAACAAGCCTTCGTTCCACACCGGGGTGCTGGACAGCGACAAGATCACACCACAAACCACGCTGGTACTGGGCATCAAGGCGGCCATGCCACCTGCGGAACTGGTGGAGGTGGTCCCCATGCGGTTCAAATCTGGCGCGCCCGACGACGTCGAAAAGCTGGTGTTGTCCGCCATGAGCGGTGTCCGCCTGACCCATCTGCCACAGGTACCGGCTGCCATACCGGTGCGTCCGGGCACCTACTACTTTGAACTGGAGAGCAAAAGCCCGTTGTACGAACGCATGCTCAAGGCTCAAAGTCTGACGATTTACGCGCCAGCCGGCATGCCCGACCTGGAACTTGAACTCTTCGCGCTCAACAACTGATGGCCACCATGGTTGACATGAAAGCTCCTTCGCTGCTCCAAACGCCGCTGCCTACCGCCCAGAAGCGCGGCCCGCGCATGCCGCTGATTGCCGCTCGCGAAGCCAAGTCGCTGCTCGACTTGCTTTACGACGGCCTGTACGTGGTGTTCATGATCAAAAGCGGGCACAAACCAAGCGATGCCGAGAGCTTCCGGGAGCACATTCGCAACTTTCTGATCGACTTCGAACGCGGTGCCTTGGCGCTCAAATCCCCGGCAGACGACGTGTTTTTGTGCAAGTTTGCATTCTGCGCTTTGGTCGATGAAACCATGCTCATGACGCCATCTGCTGCCCGAGACAGTTGGGAGCGTCGGCCGCTCCAGCTGGAACTGTTTGGCGAGCAATTGGCTGGCGAACGCTTCTTTGAACACCTGGAAAAACTGCGCTCGGACACCCCTCCCCGCCTGCAGGTTCTGGAGGTGTTTCACATGTGTTTGTTGCTGGGATTCCAGGGTCAGTACGTGCTGGAAGGCTCGGAAAAACTCAGCTACCTGACCGGCCGACTCGGCGACGAGATCGCCCACATCAAAGGCAAGCGCGCCAGCTTTGCGCCCCACTGGCTGCCACCCGACCGGATCATGCACACCCTTCGCAACGAAGTCCCGCTGTGGGTGATCGCGTCGGTCTTTGCTTTCCTGGGCCTTTTGGCCTTCATGGGTCTGCAATGGGGTCTGGCCTACCAGACGCAATCTGACCTGTCGACCTACCACCGCATTGTCAACCTGCCGCCGCAAGTGGCCAACGTCACGATCACGCTACCGTAGCCCGCGCGCCAGCCAGAAAAAACAACATGGCGCCGATTCAAACAAGCATCAGGGAACAGAAGGATGACCGCAGCCGCCACCCCCGCCAGACCTTCACTCGTATCAGGTCTTGAAGGCACCCCGCTCGCCGCCCTGACCAGCCGCTTGGACTTTGCCCGGCTGCTGGACCAGCGGCACCGCCTCATGCAGGTGCACACCGCCCTGCCCGCGCTCTCGCTCATCCCCGAGCGCATGGTCTTGCTCGAAGCCGTCTCTCAGGCGTTCGAGCTGCAGTTGCAGTGCCTCTCGACCAGCGCGCACCTGGAACTCAAGACGCTGATCGGTGAGCAGATTTCGCTGTCGCTGCTTCAGTCTGATGGGGCCTACGTGCCTTGGCACGGCTATGTCTTCGCCGCCGCCCAGCTAGGGTCTGACGGCGGTGTGGCGCGCTACGCGCTGACCATGCGGCCCTGGCTGTCTTACCTGGCCCAGCGGCGCAACAGCCGAGTGTTCCACGACCAGACGGCGCTGCAGGTGATCGAGGCGGTGTTGGCCGATCACCATCCGCAAGCGAACTGGCGCGTGGAAGTCACCGAGGCCCTGCGCGTGCGCAGCCTGTGCACCCAGTACCGCGAGACCGATCTGGCTTTTGTGCAGCGCTTGCTGGCATCTGAAGGTCTCGCGTACCACTTTGAACACCTGAACGGGCAGCAGGCAGCGGACGCCGACGCCGCGCACCATGCCCGCCATGTGTTGGTGATCACCGACCGGCTGGCGGCTCGTCCGACACTGGGCCCGGTGCGTTTCACCAGCCAGCACGCCACGGCCAAGGTGGCGGGTCAGCGCGACAGCGTCACCGCTTTCATGGCCCAGCGCGAACTGGCGCCCAACGCGGTGACGCTGGCCGCCTGGGACTACAAACGCCTCTCGGGCGTGGGCGCACAAGCGCAGACCGCGCTGCCGGTGGGCGAACTGCCCGCTCTGCAGGTGTACGACGGCGCCGGTGCCTACCGTTATGAAAACCCCGAACACGCCGAGCGCGCCGCCGCCCTGGCGCTGGCCTCGCTGGAACTGGGCTTCAAGCGCTTTGAAGGCCAGGGCAGTGCCCGGCACTTCAAGGCGGGCAGCCAGTTCGAGCTGGTGGACCATCCGCTGTACGGCGCGAACAGCAGCGCCCTCAATTACGGTGGCGCCGTGCTGGCTTCACACCAACGCGGCACACAAAGCCAGCACAACGCCTTCACGCTGCTGGCAGTAGAACACCACTGCGCCAACAACCTGGGGGCCGATCTGGCGGCCTTGCTTGGCCACACAGACATCGAACGCAGCGAGATCGAGCACGGCACCTACAAGAACCACTTCCATGGCGCACCCGCAGCCGCCGCCGTGGTGCCGCGCCATGTGCACCAGCCCACGGCCTTCGGCGTGCAGAGCGCCACGGTCGTTGGTCTGTCCGATGAGCCGGTGGAGACCGAGCGCGATCACCGCGTCAAAGTGCGCTTCAG
>JALOSH010000307.1 GCA_025458545.1 Hydrogenophaga sp. | reverse complement strand
GTCGTCGTTGGCGCCTTCGATGATGCCGAAGCGGCGCAGCTTGATGTAGAGACTCTGGCGCGAGAGCCCCAGCATTTCGGCGGCCGAGGCACGGTTGTCGCCGGTCAGCTCCAGCGCTGCCTCGATGCACAATTGCTCGATCAGGTCGGTGGTTTCCCGAACGATGTCTTTGAGCGGAAGGCGACCGACCAACTCGGTCATCTGGCTGGCGGACCTTGGCAGCTCTTTGTTGGACCGAGCGTCGTTGTTCAGGCGCCGTCCCATGTCGCGGATGGTGAAACCCATGCAGGGGTGCGCACCGCCCACCACCGACACGGCCGAGATCTCGACCTCGGAGGTGGAGCCAAATTCGCCGCGCAGCTGTGTCGCGAACAGGCGCACGGTGCCGTGCTGGCGCAGGTTGGACAGCAGCACGCGGAAATCCACACCGGTACGGCCCAGCCATTTGTCGAGCATCTCGCCGCGGGCCTGTTCCTCGTTGCTGAGCTGGCCCATGTCGAGGAAGGCTCGGTTCACGCTCAGGATGCGACCCTCGGTGTCGGTCACCACCAGCGCGTCGGGCGCCGACTCCATCACGTGCATCAGCTGCTGGCGCCCAGCGGGCATGTTGAGCTCGGCGGCCTCTGGTCGGGTCAGGCGCACCAGAAACAGGACTCGGTTGTCCTGGCGAAACTGCGTGGCTGCGATGAACAACAACTCGTTGCTCCCGTTCAAGCGCACCTGGCAAGGGTCCGAGCGGCCTGTGGCCCGCAGCCGGTCCATCATGTCGCGCACACTGGGCAGGCTTTCGGGATGCAGGCTGTCTGCCAGCGACCAGTTGGGCTGACGGGCCGACTCCCCCAGCAACTCGTAGGCGGCCGGGTTGGCCTCTTCAAGCTTGTCGATGCCGCCGTCCAGGATCAGCACCGGCTCGGACGCCATCTGGAACAGCAGGCGGTAACGGGTTTCGATCTGCCGCAAGCGCCAGTAATCGCGCTCCATGGTTTGCTGCGCGGTCACCAGACGCTGCTGCATCACCACCTGGGAGCGCAGATCGCGCCCGAACGCGACGCTGCTTTTCCCGTCCGCGTTGCGGATGGGTGCCACGGAGTACGCGATGGGCAGATCGGCACCATCGGCCAACAATTGGTTCACCTGGCGCCAGCGCACACCGTCACTGGTCAGAGCGCCCTGGGTCTTGAGCAGGGCGTCGATCTTGGGTTGACTCTCCACGGTGACCGTTTGAGCCCAGGATTTCCCCAGCCAGTTCTGGCAACCACTGTCCAGCAGGTCTTCGCTGCCCACGGCCATGTCCCGGATAACGCCTTCGCTGTCCAGGATCAGCACCACATCGGCGGCAGCGGTGATGAGGTCGGCGATGGCATCGCCACCCATGTCGGCCAGGAGGGGTGCGGGGTTAGCGAACTGCCCCTTCACCATCGCTTGGATACCCTGGGTCATTTGTGCTTTCTTGGTGGTTGGACACGGACGGGTTTCAAGTGGGCTCGTCCGGGGTTTTCATGAGCGCAAACGGCTGCTGGCCACCAGCTTTTCGGCCTGTGAGGGGGCTTTCAAGCCATCTGTGATGATGGCATCCGCGTTGATCTGGTCCCCGTGTGCGGGGTTCAACAGGAAAGCAGGACCTCCAGCAATTATAGAGATGCGGGGGTTCTGGCTGACCTCACGAACCAGCTGCATGGCCGCTCGCAAGCGCTCCACACCGGTTTCACTGCCGAGCGAGAACCCGACCACGTCGTACCAGTCTTTTTTGACCATCACGGCCGCTGCATCGGTGGCTAGGAAGCAGGTGACCACGTCCCAGCCCGCCCGGTGGAACAGCTCGGCGACCAGCGAGAGCCCGAAGGTGTGCTGCTCGCCCGGGCAAGGCATGAGCAGAATGCGCCGACCCTCTTCAGCCTGGTTGGTGCGGTTGAATTGACCGAAGGTGGTGCTGTTCTCCCTCAGCACCTTTTGCAGGCGCCCCAGGCCGACCGTGACTTCGGTAAAGCTGCACAGATCGCGCTCCCACATCTCGCCCAGGTGGCGTGCCACCGGGGACAGCAGGTCCAGGAAGATCGCTTCGATCGGGACCCCGCGGTCGCGCAGGGCAATCACACAATCGCGCACCGCGAAGTCGTCTTCGTGCAGCACGAGTTCGGCGAACACGGCCACGTCTTCCGGCGTGATCCTCTGGTTCTCGGTGAGCAGGTGGGCCGCGCACTCCTCGGGCACGCGGTGCGCCAGCATCAGGCGCGGGATGATTTCGTATTCGACCGCTTTGGCCAGCAGGACCGACCTCAAACCATCCTCGCTGGCCGGAATGGGGGTGGTCGTTCTCAACAGGTCTTCAATGGCCGGCGGGTTGGGCACGGTCGCCGGTTGGTGCGTCCAGTCTTCTGGGTAGGTGGCAGGTGCCTCAGTCTCCTGCGGAGACCTCTGCCTTGAATATGAGCCCATCCATGTCTCCTTGCGCGGGTGCGCTGCTGCCGATTCACGCAGGGGCCACGGTACTTTGCCGGTGCTTTCGTACGCCGTTCGAATGTGTTGCGTCGTTGCTTGTGTTGTTCGTCATCACGCTTTTTCGCTCAGGCGGTTTTGACAACCCAGCGTTTGTACCGCTGACACACCAAACCGTCAAAACATTTGTAAACCGCCTGGTGCTTACTTTATCGGCCGGCGTTTCTTTGTCAATAAATAAATACGTCAATTTAAGTTGACACTTCTCCCGCGAAGCTCTAAATTGGCCCCCAGAACAAACCGGAGACCCGCCCAATGCTTCCCGAATCCACCAGGCTGCCGCCCGTCGGTCGCCCCCTCTACACCCCGGAAGAGCGCCAACGGCGCGACGCGACGGTGTGGACCCTGGTGCAAGGGCTGTTGGCGCCGGTTCAGTTCCTGGTGTTCCTGGTCAGTCTCGGCCTGGTGCTGCGCTTCCTGTTCAGCGGCGAAGGCGAACAGGCCGCCACGGTGTCGGTGGTGGTCAAGACGCTCACCCTGTACGCCATCATGATCACCGGCTGCATCTGGGAAAAAGTGGTGTTCGGGCAGTACCTGTTTGCGCCCGCCTTCTATTGGGAAGACGTGTTCAGCATGGCGGTGCTGGCACTGCACACCGCCTACTTGTTGGCGTTGTTCTACGGCTGGCTCGACGCTCGCGGCCTGATGTGGCTGGCGCTCGCCGCCTACGCCACCTATGTGGTCAACGCCGGGCAGTTTCTCTACAAATTGCGCATGGCACGCTTGCAGCAGGCTGGCAGTGCCCTGGCGGGAGCCGCAGCATGAGCGCCGTGATCCCCATCCAGCAGGCCTCTCGCGGCTGCGCCGATGCGCCGGTGCTCAAGGAGCGAGGCCAACGCGAGGTGTTCTGCGGCCTGACCGGCATCATCTGGCTGCACCGCAAGATCCAGGATGCGTTCTTTCTGGTGGTCGGTTCGCGCACCTGCGCGCACCTGATCCAGAGCGCGGCCGGTGTGATGATCTTTGCCGAGCCCCGTTTTGCCACTGCCATCATCGACGAG
>JALOSH010000306.1 GCA_025458545.1 Hydrogenophaga sp. | reverse complement strand
CGGCTACCAGCGCAGCAAGATCCAGGAAGAGAGCATGCACTACGAGATGCTCAAGCACACCGGCGAGTACCCCATCATCGGCGTCAACACCTTCCGCAATCCGCACGGCGACCCGGTGCCCGAGTCGATCGAGCTGGCGCGCTCGACCGAGGAGGAAAAGCAGTCCCAGCTGGCCCGCCTGAACGACTTCCATACCCGCCATGCTGCCGAAGCGCCGGCCATGCTGGCCCGTCTGAAGCAGGCCGTGATCGACAACACCAACGTGTTCGAGGTGCTGATGGACGCGGTACGGGTCTGTTCCCTGGGTCAGATCACGGAGGCCCTGTTCGAGGTGGGTGGGCAGTACCGGCGCAGCATGTGAGCGCTGGCTGAACGATCACCGGGGTCGCCTGGACAACAGGGCCGTTTTTCCCGGACAGATCACCGTTTGTGGCGGGACCCTAGCTGCTAGACTGCCGTGACAGGCGCCTTTGGGGCGCCGGTGATGACACGCCCACAGCCCCATGCTCCCTCCCGACGACGTGCGAACTTCCCGCAGGCCTGGCAGGCACGCGCACCGGGTCATGGCCCACGCGGGAGGGCAGGCCACGCAAGGCAGGATCTGGCTGGTTGCGATGCTGATGCTGGCCCAGCGCAGTGCCAGCCTGGACCGGGCCGAAGCCCAGGCCAAACGGGAGGTCCTGCGCCTGGCGACCGAACTGGACCAGTCGCTGCGCCTGGCCAGGGCTGTCATCGAGGTGGCGGAGCGATCACCGGACCAGCCGTCGGGCGATCTGCTGGACGACCACCGCCCCCTGGTGGAATCGCTGAACCTGCCGTTTGAACTGGAACGCGTGGCCGGCCTCGACGGCCCGGCAGGCCCTGCGGGCGAGTGGTTGCCCGGGCTGCCCCGACAGGCCGGTGGTGCTTGGGTGGTGCCCCTGGTCTGGCGGCAGAAGTCGGGCGATGACGGCGCGGTTTACGAGGTCAGGCTCTCGCGCCAGGCCCTGCTCGATCGTTTTGCGTCCGACGGCATGCCGGCGGGCAGCAGCATGAGTCTGTTCCGCCTGGAAGACGATGGCGCCACCACGGTGCTGACCCGCCACCCGCTGGTCGAGCATGAACAGGGCATGAGCCTGCGCGGCCACCTGGCCTCCGCGGTGGCGCAGCGGCCAGCCGGGGTGTTTCACGCGACGGCGCAGATCGACGGCATCCACCGCATCGTGGGTTACCAGCAGATGCCGGGCGAGGCCCATCGGCTGATGTTGGTCTATGCCCTGGGAACCCAGGGGGTGCTCAGCGATTGGGCCACCCTGCTGCCTTGGGCCGGCCTGCTGACCCTGCTGGTGGGCGCCACCATGGCCTGGGGAGCATGGCGCCTGGACCGCTCGGTGGTGGCCCTGCGTCGCAGTGAACGCCACTTCCAGACCCTGGCCAGCCACCTGCCCGACGTGGTGACGCGCTACGACCGCGATGGCCGCTGCCTCTACGTCAACCCGGCGATCGAGTCGGCCAATGGCCTCAAGCCCGAGGACATGATCGGGCGCACGGTCCGCGATATCGGTACTCCAGAGCCGATCGCCAACACCTGGATGGCCTGCCTGGACCGGGTCTTTTCCACCGGCCAGAGCGAAACCGTCTGTTTCTCCTACCCGGGGCCGCACGGATTGCGCCACTGGGAAGCCCAGGCACGCCTGGAGCCCGCCCTGCCCGGCGAGGCACCCACCGTGCTGGTGCTCACCCGCGACATCACCGAACGGCAGGCGGCTGAGCAGCAACGGGAGTCGGCCCAACGGCTGTTCGAGTCTGTTTTCCAGTCGGCACCGGAAGCCATGTCGCTCAGTGAGCCGGAAACCGGCCGCCTGCTGCTGGTCAACGATGCCTTCTGCGAGCTGTTCGGCCGCTCCAGAGACGAGATGATCGGACGAACATCGTCGGAGCTGGGTCTGTGTAAATCGCCCATTCATCGCCAGAGCATGCTGCATGAACTGAGAACGAGTGGCACCGTCCGCGACGCCGAGGAGATCGGTGTGCGATCCGATGGCCGGACCATCGATGTTCGCTTCAGTGCCGAGCTGGTGCGGGTCAACGGAGAGGATCGCGTGCTGCTGATGTTCCGGGATGTGAGCGAACGCAAGCAGGCCGAGGAAGCCCTGGCCCGCAGCGAGCTGCGGTTCCGGCTGGCTGCCTCGCGGGGCCAGGTGTGGGAATGGGACTTCGATAACGGCGATTTCAGCCCGAGCCACGAGTTCTTTGTGCAGCTGGGACACCCAGTGGCACCAAAGGCTCGGCTGGACCAGATCTTCGGCGAGATCGTGCACCCGGAAGACCTGCCGCGGTTGCGCTGGCAGATGCACCGCTTTCTCAAGGGTGAGTCCGGGTTCCACGCCGAGTTCCGGGCCCGGGACGCCAGCGGCGCCTGGCATTGGTTCGATGCCCAGGGCAACGGCCTGCGCGACGCCAGCGGCCGGGTCAGCTACATGGCGGGTACGGCCTTCGACATCAGCGACCGCAAGGCGCTGGAAGAAGCGCAGCGCCAGACCCTCAAGCACCTGGAGACGGTGACCGACGCATCATCGGCCCTGTTCTGGACCAGCGATGTCAACCAGGGCTGCACCTGGGTCAGCCAGCGCTGGCTGGACATGCTCGGGCAGACCCTGGAACAGCAGATGGGTGATGGCTGGCGCCAGAATATCCACCCCGATGATCTGGAGCAGTGCGGGCTCATCTATGCAGAGGCGTTCGACCAGCGCGAGCCCTACACCACCGAGTACCGCGAGCGCAACGCCCAGGGCGAATACCGGTGGCTGCTTGAACAGGGAACTCCGCGCTACGATGCCGACAACCGCTTCATCGGCTACATCGGTTCCTGTCTGGACATCACCGAACTCAAGCAGGCCCAGGCCACGGCCCGCGAGCGCGGCGCCATGCTCGAACAGGTGTTTGATGTGCTGCAGGACATGCTGTTCGTGCTCGACGGACAGGAACGCTTTGTCTTCTACCAGTCGGGCCGTGAAGACCGGCTCTACCTGAAACCGGACGAGTTCCTGGGCAAGGCGATGAGCGAGGTGATGCCGGCCGATCTGACCGGCCGATTCCGTGAAGCCATGGACCTCGCCTGGACGGCCGGCATGCAGGAGATCGACTACCAGCTGGACCTGCCCGATGGCCGGCACCATTTCAATGCCCGGCTGGCCTGGCTGGCGGGTGGCGACCAGTGCATGTTCCTGGTGCGTGACACGACCGAACAGCAGATCGCCCAACGCGAGCGTGAACGCCTGAACGAGTTTGTGCTGCTGCTCTTCAGCCTGGCCAACCGCTTCATCAACCTGCCGGTCCATGAGGCCGACCGCGCCATCAACGAGGCACTGGGCGACATGGGCCGCTTCGTCGACGCCGACCGTGCCTACCTGTTCAACTACGACATGGAGGCCGAAACCGCCTCCAACACCCACGAATGGTGCGGCGAGGGCGTGAGCCCGGAGATCGACAACCTCCAGAACCTGCCGTTCGCCATGATTCCCGACTGGATCGGGTTTCACCGCATCGACCAGGTCATGCACGTGGCGGACGTGTCAGCCCTGGAACCCGGCAATCTGCGCGAGCTGCTGAGCGCGCAGGGCATCCAGAGCCTGATGGCCATCCCGCTCTCTCATGGCGACCGGTGCCTGGGTTTTGTCGGGCTGGACTCGGTGCGCAGCACCCACGACTATGGCGAGGAAGAAACCACGCTGCTGCGGCTGTTCGCCCAGATGCTGGTGAACATCCGCCTGCGGGTGGAGGCAGAGGAAAAGATCCGCGCGCTGACCGAAGGGCTGGAGGCCAAGGTGGCCGAGCGGACGACCCAGCTGGAAACGAGCGTGCGGCAACTCCAGGCGGTCAACCGCGAGCTGGAGTCGTTCACCTACTCGGCCTCACACGACCTGCGCACCCCCTTGCGTGGCATCGAGGGCTTCAGCGCCCTGCTGCTGGAGGAGCATGCAACCCGGCTCGACGCGCAGGGTCGCGAGTACCTCCAGCGCATCCAGCGGGCGACCATGCACATGTCGCAGCTGATCAGCGACCTGCTGGCCTATGCCCGCCTGGAGCAGATGACCGAACAGGTGACGCCGGTACCGCTGGAATCGGTGGTGCGCAA
>JALOSH010000305.1 GCA_025458545.1 Hydrogenophaga sp. | reverse complement strand
TCGCCCTGTTTGGCGTAATAGCCCAGGGTGAAGATGCCGCCGTCGATGTCGACCGCCGAATCGTTCTTCACGGTGCCGCAGTTGCGGGTGGCGATGTCGTAATAGGCATCGCGGTTGGCCTGCAGCACCTTCACCACCTCGGCCAGCAGGGCTGCGCGCTGGCCGTAGCTCAGTGCGCGCAATGCGGCGCCGCCTTGTGTGCGGGCAAAGGCAAAACCTTCGGCGAGGTCGAGGCCCGCGCTGCTCACGCGCACCAAGGGCGTGCCCAGCACCGGGTCGTGCAGAGTGCTGCCTGGGCCGGTGCCTTCTTGCCAGCGGCCAGCGATGAAATTCGGGAGCAGGGGTGGTTGGTTCATAAGGGTGTGGTCCGGACTGGTCGGCGGCGCCGATTGAGGCTATAAATGCATTATCTTGCGCCTTGCGAGACATGCATTAAAGTGCATGTTTTCAGGAAACGCAAGGGTATCAAGGGTTTACCCTTAATCGACACCCCGTTCAACCGCCCTCCAACGCTCCTCCACCGCCATGAAAGAACCGGCCACCCTGGATCCTGTTCCCGACGCAGCCGAGCCCGACGAGCCGCCGCGCCATCCGTTTCTGGTGTCGCTCGGCGAGCGCGTGCGCACGCTGCGCTCGCGCCGTGGCATGACGCGCAAGGCGGTCGCCCTGGCCGCCGATGTCTCGGAGCGCCACCTGGCCAACCTCGAATATGGCATCGGCAACGCGTCCATCCTGGTGCTGCTGCAGGTGGCGCAGGCGCTGCAGTGTTCGCTCACCGAACTCCTGGGCGACGTGACGACCTCGTCGCCCGAATGGCTGCTGATCCGCGAGTTGCTGGAGAAGCGCAGCGACGCCGATCTCAAGCGGGTACGCATGGCCATCGGCGGGCTGCTGGACGGTCACGCCGCGCCGGTCAACGACGCCGGGCGCCAGGCCCGCATTGCGCTGATTGGCCTCCGCGGCGCGGGCAAATCCACCCTCGGGCAGCGGCTCGCCGACGACCTGGGCTACACCTTTGTCGAACTCAGCCGCGAGATTGAAAAATTTGCCGGCTGCAGCATCAACGAAATCCATGCTTTGTATGGCACGCCCGCCTACCGCCGCTACGAGCGTCGCGCGCTCGAAGAAACGATCCAGATCTACCCCGAGGTGGTGATCGCCACGCCGGGCGGCCTGGTGTCGGACGCCGCCAATTTCAACCTCTTGCTCACCCACTGCACCACGGTGTGGCTGCAGGCGGAACCGGCCGATCACATGGGCCGCGTGGCCGCGCAGGGCGACACCCGGCCCATGGCCGCCAGCCGTGAAGCGATGGAGGATCTGAAGCGCATCCTGGCCGGTCGTTCGGCCTTCTATTCCAAGGCCGACCTGCACTTCAACACCAGCGGGCAGGGCGTGGACGACGCCTTCGACGGCCTGCGCACCCAGGTGCGGGAGGTGCTGGGTATTTTGTAACATGCATAAAAATGCATTGACGGGATCCTAAAGTGGCAATATTATTCACATCACTCGGTGCCTACCGGTGATGTGATGTGAGGTCGGCACCCCTTGTTTCACCGCACGCTGCCACCCAACACACAGGAGACCGCCATGACCGCCATCAACACCGTTGACTACCGCACCGATCCCACCCAATACCGGCACTGGAAGCTGAGCTTCGACGGCTCGGTGGCCACGCTGGCGATCGACATCGACGAAGACGGCGGCCTGCGCCCCGGCTACAAGCTCAAGCTCAACAGCTACGACCTGGGCGTGGACATCGAGCTGCACGACGCTCTGAACCGCGTGCGCTTTGAGCACCCTGAGGTGCGCACCGTGGTCGTCACCAGCGGCAAAGACCGCGTGTTCTGCTCCGGCGCCAACATCTTCATGCTCGGTGTCTCCAGCCACGGCTGGAAGGTGAACTTCTGCAAGTTCACCAACGAAACCCGCAACGGCATCGAAGACAGCAGCAAGCACAGCGGCCTCAAATTCCTGGCCGCGCTCAACGGCGCTTGCGCCGGCGGCGGCTACGAACTGGCCCTGGCCTGCGACGAGATCCTGCTGGTGGACGACCGCTCCAGCGCCGTGAGCCTGCCCGAAGTGCCCTTGCTCGGCGTGTTGCCCGGCACAGGCGGCCTGACCCGCGTGACCGACAAGCGCCATGTGCGCCACGACCTGGCCGACATCTTCTGCACCACCAGCGAAGGCGTGCGCGGCCAGAAGGCGGTGGACTGGCGCCTGGTCGACGCCGTGGCCAAGCCCCAGCAATTCGCCGCCGCCGTGAGCGAGCGCGCCGCCAAACTGGCCGCGCAGAGCAAGCGCCCGGCCGGTGCTCAAGGCGTGAAACTGCCGCGCGTGGAGCGCACCGACAGCGCCGACGGCATCGCCTACACATATGTGAACGTGGCGATCGACCGCGCCAAGCGCAGCGCCACCCTCACCCTGAAAGCGCCCACCGGTGCCCAGCCGACCGACATCGCCGGCATCGAAGCCAAGGGCGCGGCCTGGTACCCGCTGCAGATGGGCCGCGAGCTGGACGACGCGATCCTCAACCTGCGCACCAACGAACTCGACATCGGCACCTGGATCCTGAAGACCGAAGGCGACGCCGCCGCCGTGCTGGCCAACGACGCGCTGATGCTGGCGCACAAAGACCACTGGCTGGTGAACGAGACGATTGGCCTGCTGCGCCGCACCTTCGCCCGCCTCGACGTGTCCTCGCGCAGCCTGTTCGCGCTGATCGAAGAAGGCTCTTGCTTCGCCGGCACGCTGGCCGAGCTGGCCTTCTGCGCCGACCGCGCCTACATGCTGGCCCTGCCCGACGACGCCGACAAAGCGCCCAAGCTGCAGTTGTCGGAATTCAACTTCGGTTTCCTGCCGATGGTGAACGACCAGTCGCGCCTGCAGCGCCGCTTCTATGAAGAGGTGGGTCCGATGGAAGCCGCGCGCGGCGCCATCGGCAAAGCGCTGGACGCCGACGCCGCCCTGGCCCTGGGCCTGGTGACCGCCGCACCCGACGACATCGACTGGTCCGACGAAGTGCGCATGGCGCTGGAAGAGCGCGCCTCCATGTCGCCCGACGCCCTGACCGGCCTGGAAGCCAACCTGCGTTTTGCACAGAAAGAAAACATGGCCACCCGTGTCTTCGGCCGCCTGACCGCCTGGCAGAACTGGATCTTCCAGCGCCCCAACGCCGTCGGCGAAAAAGGTGCGCTGAAGGTCTACGGCAAAGGCGACAAAGCGCAGTTCGACATGAACCGGGTGTGACCCCCCCGCGCCGCGCTGCGCGCGTCACCCCCCAGGGGGCGATGCGAGCGGCCCGGCAAAGCCGGTTCCGCCGCATCCTTGATTGAATACACCTCACCCCAACGATTTTTCTGTTCCACCCACCCGCAGGAGACCCACATGTCCACAGTTGATTACAGCGACAAGATCCCCAACAACGTCAACCTGAGCGAAGCAAGATCCCCAACAACGTCAACCTGAGCGAAGACCGCACGCTGCAGCGCGCGCTGGAGCAGTGGCAGCCCAACTACCTGAAGTGGTGGGACGACATGGGTCCGGACGGTTCGCAGAATTTCGATGTCTACCTGCGCACGGCGGTCAGCGTCGATCCGCAGGGCTGGGCGCAGTTCGGCCACGTGAAGATGCCCGACTACCGCTGGGGCATCTTCCTGAACCCGGCCGAGCAAGACCGCAAGATCCACTTCGGTGACCACAAGGGCGAAGCCGCCTGGCAAGACGTGCCTGGCGAATACCGCGCCAACCTGCGCCGCATCATCGTGACGCAGGGCGACACCGAGCCCGCATCGGTCGAGCAGCAGCGCCACCTGGGCCTGACCGCGCCCAGCCAGTACGACCTGCGCAACCTGTTCCAGGTCAACGTGGAAGAGGGCCGCCACCTGTGGGCCATG
>JALOSH010000304.1 GCA_025458545.1 Hydrogenophaga sp. | reverse complement strand
CATGATCGTGGTGGAAGAGCTGGGCCACACCGCCGTGATCGCGGCGCTGGACGACCCGGAGGCCTTCACCGAAGACGAGGGCGCTCAGCAACAGGCCGAACTGCTGCCACGCGCGCCCGTGGTCACTGTCATGGGCCACGTGGACCATGGCAAAACCTCGCTGCTGGACTACATCCGCCGTGCGAAAGTGGCGGCGGGCGAAGCCGGTGGCATCACGCAGCACATTGGTGCCTACCACGTGGAAACCCCGCGCGGCATGGTGTCCTTCCTCGACACCCCGGGTCACGAGGCGTTCACCGCCATGCGTGCCCGCGGTGCGCAGGCCACCGACATCGTGATCCTGGTGTGCGCGGCCGACGACGGCGTCATGCCCCAGACCAAGGAAGCCATCAAGCACGCCAAGGCGGCCGGTGTTCCCCTGGTCGTGGCGTTGACCAAAATCGACAAGCCCGGCATCAACCTCGAGCGCGTGCGTTCCGAGCTGGTGGCCGAAGAGGTGGTGCCTGAAGAATTCGGTGGTGACGTGCCTTTTGTGGGCGTGTCGGCCAAGACCGGCGAAGGCGTGGACGCTCTGCTGGAACAGGTGCTGCTGCAGGCCGAGGTGCTGGAGCTGAAGGCGCCGGTCGCGTCCATGGCCAAGGGCCTGGTGATCGAAGCCCGGCTGGACAAGGGGCGCGGCTCCGTGGCCACCGTGCTGGTGCAAAGCGGCACACTCAAGACCGGCGACGTGGTGCTGGTGGGTCAGACCTCCGGCCGCGTGCGCGCCATGTTGGACGAGAACGGCAAGCCGATCAAGGAAGCCGGTCCGTCGATTCCAGTCGAAATCCAGGGCTTGGCCGAAGTGCCGCAAGCCGGTGACGATTTCATGGTGATGGTGGACGAGCGCCGTGCGCGCGAGATCGCCACCTACCGCGCCGGCAAGTTCCGCAACACCAAGCTGGCCAAGCAACAGGCCGCCAAGCTGGAGAACATGTTCACCGACATCTCGGCGGGCGAAGTCAAGGTGCTGCCGATCATCGTCAAGGCCGACGTGCAGGGTTCGCAAGAAGCGCTGGGCGCCTCGCTGCTCAAGCTCTCGACCGACGAGGTCAAGGTGCAGCTGGTGTTTGCCGGCGTGGGTGGCATCAGCGAGTCCGACGTCAACCTGGCGATCGCCTCCAAGGCGATCATCATCGGCTTCAACGTGCGGGCCGATGTGGGCGCGCGCAAGCTGGCCGAAGGCAACGACGTCGATCTGCGCTACTACAACATCATCTACGACGCCGTTGATGAGCTGAAGGCGGCCATGTCCGGCATGCTGGCGCCCGAAAAGCGCGAGGAGATCATCGGTTCGGCCGAGATTCGCACCGTGTTCGTCGCGACCAAGATCGGCACCATCGCAGGCTGTATGGTCACTTCCGGTCAGGTCACGCGCAACGCGCATTTCCGCTTGCTGCGCGACAACGTGGTGGTCTACACCGGCGAGATCGACACGCTCAAGCGCCTGAAAGACGACGTGCGCGAAGTCAAGGAAGGCTTCGAGTGCGGTATCAAGCTCAAGAACTACAACGACATCAAAGAAGGTGATCAGCTGGAGTTCTTCGAAGTCAAGGAAGTGGCGCGCACCCTGTAAACGGGTCTTCTGCTCATTGTCATGGCCGTCAAGAAGTCTTCCACCCCCAACCGCGGTTTTCGCGTGGCCGACCAGATCCAGCGCGATCTGGCCGAGCTGATCGCGCGCGAGCTCAAGGACCCGCGGGTGGGCATGGTGACGATCAACGCGGTGGAGGTGACGCCGGACTACGCCCACGCCAAGGTGTTTTTCAGCCTGCTGACCGGCAACCCGGAGGAAACCCAACAAGGCCTGAACGCCGCTGCGGGGTTCTTGCGCAGTGGTCTTTTCAAACGCCTGCACATCCACACCGTGCCGACGCTGCACTTCGTGTTCGACCGCACCACCGAGCGGGCTTCGGACATGAACGCCCTGATCGCCAAGGCGGTTTCCTCCCGGGTCAAGGACGACTGAGCATGCAGCGCCACAGCACCAGGGTGCAACGGCGCCCTGTGCATGGGGTGTTGTTGCTCGACAAACCGCTGGGTCTCTCCAGCAACCAGGCTTTACAAAAAGCCAAGTGGCTGCTGCGCGCCGAAAAGGCAGGACACACCGGCACGCTGGACCCGCTGGCCACCGGCGTGCTGCCATTGTGTTTTGGCGCCGCCACCAAGTTCAGTCAGCTGCACTTGAACGCCGACAAGACCTACGAGACCACGGTTCGGCTGGGCGTGAAAACCAGCTCCGGTGACGCCGAGGGCGATGTGGTGTCGACCCGCGACGTGTTGTGCACGGCCGGCCAGTTGGTCGAGGTGCTGGACCGCTTCATGGGGCCGATCAGTCAGATTCCGCCCATGCACAGCGCCCTGAAGAAAGACGGCAAGGCGCTTTACGAGTACGCCCGAAGTGGCGAAACCGTGGAGCGCGAGCCGCGCCAGGTGGTGATCCACGATCTGGAGTTGCTGGATCTGCAACTGCAGGGCGAAACCCCTCAACTGCGCCTGCGCGTCACCTGCAGCAAAGGCACCTACATCCGAACGCTGGGCGAAGACATCGGCGAAGCGCTGGGTTGCGGTGGCCATCTGACGCGCTTGCGCCGCATCGCCACCGGCCCCTTTGGCGCTGGGCAATGCACGTCGCTGGAAGCGCTGGAAGCTGATGCCGAAGCGGCGCGACTCGGCCGCTTGCTGCCGGTCGACGTGCTGCTGGCGGGCCACACGCGCGTCACACTCGACAGTGAGAATGCCGGGCGCTTCCTCAGTGGCGTGCGCCGCCGCGGCGACTGGCCCGACATGCCACAGGTGGCGGTGTTCGTCCCGCCGCCCGGCACCGCAACCGGTCCACCCCAGTTGCTGGGCAGCGCCCACACACAGGGCGGCGAACTCATCCCGGGGCGGCTGCTGAGCCCCATCGAAATACAGCAAATCCTGGAAACCTCACCGGAACTCACATCATGAGCAAACAAATCCGCAACATCGCCATCATCGCCCACGTGGACCATGGCAAGACCACCATGGTGGACCAGCTGCTGCGGCAGTCGGGCACCTTCGCCGAGCACGAAAAAGTCGTGGACACGGTGATGGACAACAACGCGATCGAAAAAGAACGCGGCATCACCATCCTGGCCAAGAACTGCGCGGTGAGCTGGAAGGGCACCCACATCAACATCGTGGACACCCCCGGCCACGCGGACTTCGGCGGTGAAGTGGAGCGCGCGCTGTCCATGGTCGACGGCGTGGTGCTGCTGATCGACGCGCAAGAAGGCCCGATGCCTCAAACCCGATTCGTGACCAAAAAAGCATTGGCCCTGGTGAACGCCGCCTTCGACCTGTTCGACAAGCTGGGCGCCAACGACGAACAGCTGGACTTCCCGGTGGTCTACGCATCCGGCATCAACGGCTGGTCGTCGATGGAAGAGGGCGCTCCGGGCGAGCAGTGGGGCCCCGACATGTCGGCCCTGTTCGAGACTGTGCTCAAGCACGTTCCGGCGCAGACTGGTGACCCGGCCGCGCCGCTACAGCTGCAGATCTCGGCGCTCGACTTCTCCACCTTCGTGGGCCGCATCGGCGTGGGCCGCATCAGCCAGGGCACGATCAAGCCCAACATGGACGTGCTGGTGATGGAAGGCCCGGATGGCAAGACCGTGAAGGGCCGTGTCAACCAGGTGCTGACCTTCCAGGGCCTGGACCGTGTGCAGGCGACCGAAGCCGGCCCGGGCGAGATCGTGCTGATCAACGGCATCACCGACATCGGCATCGGCGTGACCGTGACCGACGTGGCCACGCCCGCTCCGCTGCCCATGCTCAAGGTCGACGAACCGACCCTCACCATGAACTTCTGCGTCAACACCAGCCCGCTGGCCGGTCGTGAAGGCAAGTTCGTGACCAGCCGCCAGATCTGGGACCGGCTGCAGAAAGAGCTGCAATCCAACGTGGCGCTGCGCGTCAAAGAGACCGACGAGGACGGCATCTTCGAGGTGATGGGCCGAGGCGAACTGCACCTGACCATCCTGCTGGAAAACATGCGCCGCGAAGGTTACGAGCTGGCCGTGTCCAAGCCGCGCGTGGTGTTCAAAGACGTCGACGGTGTGCGCCACGAGCCCATCGAGCTGGTGACGGCCGACATCGAAGAGCAGCACCAGGGCGGCGTGATGCAGGCGCTGGGCGAGCGCAAGGGCGAGCTGGCCAACATGGAGCCGGAC
>JALOSH010000303.1 GCA_025458545.1 Hydrogenophaga sp. | reverse complement strand
GCCGCCGGTCGGCTGAGCACCGAGGCGCTGCTGCTGCGCGCGCCGCCGTCGAGCTGCAACGCAGAAGCCGTGGCCGCTCCCTGGGCGACCGCGCTGCCCATGCTGTGGCGCGACGAACTCATCACAGGCGCTTCGCACTGCGACTTCGAATCACCGACCGACTGGATGTGCCGCCTGGCCTGCGGCGACACCGACCCAGCGCGCCAGGAGCGGGTGCGTCAGGGTTTGCTGGATGCCGCAGCGCGCTGGATGCGCTGAGGTGATGGGCTCTTTGCGACCCGTTGCGGTCGTACAAGGACTCGCAGCGAAGCGGTCACTGAGTGGCAGTGGATGCCGGGTTTCGTGGTTTACTTGTACCTGTATGAAGATCAGGTCTTGGCGTCCAACTCTTTGATTTGATTGAATCTTCGGGAGATTGAGATGACCAGAATATCCCACAGGATCTGCGGGATACATTACGTTAGACGTCACAGTAGTCCGAGCACAAAGACCCGCTCATGAACGATATGGATCAAAGTCGCCCCGAATGGCAACAGCTTGAGTTGTTGGTCGCATCAATTCAACGACAGTTGGCGCCAGGAGCCAAAGTAACGCACAACGCAAAGTTGCTTGGACGACAAAGCGAAACTCAACGTCAAGTTGACGTCCTTGTCGAGCAAGCCATCGGGCCATATTCCATTCGCATAGTCATAGACTGCAAAGACTACGTATCTCCCGTGGACGTTAAGGGCGTCGAAGAGTTCCATGGTCTGATGGTCGATGTCGGAGCCAATAAGGGGGCTCTTGTTTGTCCGGCAGGTTTTACAAAAGCATCAAAGAAGCGCGCAAGGAAGCTGGATATCGATCTTTTTAGCCCCGCCGATACTGACCCACATAAATGGCAAGTCTTTCTTGCGTTACCTACAGTATGTGATTTTCGGTCGACGAGAATCGCGTTCGGCGTTTCATGTACTGCTCCTATGCCAATGTTGCTTCCTGAGCGCTTCTACGAACTCACGGTGCAGGGTCCAGAAGGAGAGACCAAAGGTGTGATATTCGACATAGCCTCGGAAAGGTGGGGCAATGGCGAATACCCGATAGAGCCAGGGGCGCATGAGGACGTACCATTACTTGAAGAAGCCGAGATAACAATCGACAACGGGTATGGCAGTCAAATCCCTGTAACTCTTACCGTCTCCTTGTATGTCAAGCGCCAGCGCTACTTTGGACATGTGCCCATTACCGAGTTGCATGGACTCAGGGATGAACAAACTGGCCTAGTCATTACGAATGCATTTAAGGTTCAACTTTTAGACCACGTAGCAGTGCAGAATCACTGGCTGAAGCTTGGCGAAGAAGAAGAACCGCCCACTCCTGCGGGGCTATTGGTGCAGGGGTTGCATTGTTGGGGTGTCAAGTGAAGTACGTGCTTGCAATTCAAATCTTTTGTCGTCGAGTGCCGTCTAACTATCGGTGCAATGCGGACGCCAACACTGCTCATGTCTTCGGCATTTTCATGGCCTGTGTTGGTGCCCAGCGCACTTCGCGCTCCGGCGCTGGTTAGCCTAGGCGTTGGGCTCAAACTCAACCATCGAGAAAGTAAATATGGAAATACTAAGTGCTGTAAGTAGTTTTGCGAGTGTAGTTGCAGCTGTTGGCGTGGTTTACGCTGCTCGCCAAGCAGCAGTGGTTTTTAAACAGCTTGAACATACGAGAGATTCCCAAGCTGTTTCAATTCATGCAAACTTTCAGAAAGAGTTTCGGGAGCTGCAAAAGCAGTTCCCTCCAGAAATCAAAAACACAGACTGGTATCCTGCATCAAAAGGGGAGGAGCGATGTATACAGCTTTATTGGGAGTTAGTATTTGATGAGTGGTATATCACGAATATCCTGAGCAGTGAGAACAGGGTGGCGGACCTTTGGAAGGCTTATGCGAAGGGTGTTGAGGGTGCATTTGCATATGAATCTTTTGTGGCAACCCTAAAGGCTACATTTTCCGAAAAAGCATTCTACTTAGGTTATTCGAAGCAGTTTCGCACCGAACTCTTAAGGGTTTATAGAAATATCTCAGGAAATGAAGGAAAACCTGATCCCTTTTAGCCTAAAAAAGCAATCAAGCGGATGGTTTTTAAGTTACATTTTTGCCATTCCACCCCGCTTCATTTTGTGGCAAAAATGCAACTTAAAAATCACCGTTTATTGCAGCGTTGAGCGACCGTATTTACGACTTTACGAAGACCGATCCTGGCTGAAAGCCGCCTGCCGTCGGCAACCAGTGGACAGATCGCTCCCTCTGCAAACCGATTGCTTCAATTCGGCAGACGACCTTCAGCCCAAGGTCACTGCGGCGTTCACGGCGCCATGAATGGCTCAATCGCCCAAAGCCCTCAACACCTCTTCCGCTGTTGCTGGCGCGTTCATCGCCTCCGGCTTCCCGCCCGCCTGTGCCACCGCGTCGCGCAGCGCTTCAAAGACGCTGATGGCCAGCATGAAGGGCGGCTCGCCCACGGCTTTGCTGCCGTGCACGTTGTCCTCGCGGTTGGCCTCGGGCCAGAGGTCCACCTTGAAATGCGCGGGAATGTCGCCGGTGGCCGGGATTTTGTAGGTGCTGGGGGCGTGGGTTTGTAAGTAGCCCGGTGATTTACTCGTAGGGCCGCCCCAAGAGTAAATCGCCCCCCTCGGGGGGAGGTTCGTCGCTGGCGACGAACCAGGGGGCACATGTTGATTCCACACGAGTTGTTCGGTGGTCAGCCAGCCCATGCCCTGCACAAAGCCGCCTTCGATCTGGCCGATGTCGATGGCCGGGTTGATGCTGCGGCCCACGTCGTGCAGCACGTCCACCTTCAGCACGCGGCTCTCGCCGGTCAGCGTGTCGATGGCGACCTCGGTCACCGCCGCGCCGTAGGCAAAGTAATAGAACGGCCGACACAGCATGGTGGTCTTGTCGTAGTGGATCTTGGGCGTGCGGTAGAAGCCGTCGCTCCAGAGCTGGATGCGGTTGGCATAGGCTGCGCCCACCACGGCTTCCCAGGTGCGGGTGGTCTTTTCGGTGATGACCTGCCCGCCCTCGAAGCGCACCGCGCCCGCGCCCACGCCGTCGAGCCCCGCCACAAAAGCCGCGAGGTTCTGGCGCACCTGGCGCGCCGCAAACTGCGCCGCGCGGCCGTTGAGGTCGGTGCCGGCGCTGGCGGCGGTGGCGCTGGCGTTGGGCACCTTGCTGGTGTCGCTGGCGGTGCTCTGCACGCGCTCGAACGGCACGCCCAGTTCATCGGCCACGATGGCCGCCACCTTGGTGTTCAGGCCCTGGCCCATCTCGGTGCCGCCGTGGTTCACCTGCACGCTGCCGTCGGTGTACACATGCAGAGGCCTTTTTTGATGATCGGGCTCTGGGTGTTGAACGATTCGATCTGCTCGCGCCGTTCGCGGTAGCCGCTGGTGAGCGCGAGCTGCGTCATGAGCGGTTCCAGGATGTTGTCTTCCACCGCCATCTGGTAGTGGGTGACGTTTCTGGCGTCTATGCCGTACAGGTTGCGCAGGCGAACATCGAGCGGGTCTTTGCCGAGCGCGCGGGCGATGTCGCCCATGATGCGCTCGATCACGATCACGCCTTGCGGACCGCCGAAGCCACGGAAGGCGGTGTGGCTCTGTGTGTTCGTCTTGCAGCGGTAGGAATGAATCGCGACGTCTTCCAGGAAGTAGGCGTTGTCGGCGTGGAAGACGGCGCGGTCGGCCACCGGGCCGGAGAGGTCGGCGCTGAACCCGCAGTTGACCAGCATCTCCAGGTCCAGCCCGCAGAGCAGCCCGCTGTCGTCGAAGCCCACGCGGTAGGTGTAGGCGAACGGGTGGCGCTTGCCGGTGATCATGAAGTCGTCGTCGCGGTCCAGCCGCAGTTTGACCGGGCATCTGAGCTTGTTCGCCGCGATGGCGGCCCACACGGCCAGGTGCCCGGCCTGCGTTTCCTTGCCGCCGAAGCCGCCGCCCATGCGCCGGCATTCGACCGTGACCGCGTGGTTGGCCAGGCCGAGTGCGTGCGACACCCAGTGCTGCACCTCGCCCGGGTGTTGCGTGCTGCTGTAGACCCACCACTGGTTCTGCTCCAGCGGCAGCACGTAGGCGACCTGACCTTCCAGATAGAAATGTTCCTGGCCGCCCACTTCGAACGTGCCTTCCAGCTGGTGTGGCGCGCGCTGAAGGGCAGCCGCTGCGTCGCCGCGCTTCACGTGCACCGGAGGCAGCACATAGCTTTCCAGCGCATGGGCTTCGTGCACCGTGAGCACCGGGTCCAGCGGCTCGATGTCCCACTTCACCAGCCGTGCGGCGCGGCGCGCGGTCATGGTGTCGTCGGCCACGATCAGGCCGCCGACCTGACCGATGAACTGCACCGTGCCCTGCGCGAACACCTGTTCGTCGTGGGCAAAGGCCGCGAGCATGTTGTCGCCCGGGATGTCGGCCACACCGATGAAGGCGAGCACGCCGGGCAGCGCCAGCGCAGCACTGGGGTCGATGCCTTTGAGTTGGCCGTGCGCCACCGGCGAGCAGACCGGCGCCGCGTGCAAGGTGCCGCGCACCTCGGGGATGTCGTCGATGTAGGTGGCGGCGCCGGCCACTTGGGCTTTTGCACTCTCGTGGAAGCGCGAAACGCCCGCTGCTGGGGACGAGCCCCCAGGCTCCGCCGCTGACGCGGGTCGCTGCCCCCCGAGGGGGCTGGCCCCGCCTTGGGGCGGCCCGGCGGCGGGGCCCTTGTTGTCGATCACGAGCTTGAGATCCGGTGCATTCATGACAGGGCCTCCACGGTCTGGAGGCTGTCCAGGTTGATGCCCTGCAAACCCTGGCTCTCCAGCCAGAAGCGCTGCAGCAGGTTGCCCAGCACGGTGTGCCGGTAGGCGGCGCTGGCGCGCATGTCGCTGATGGGCTGGAACTCGGCGCGCAGCGCGGCGGCGGCGGTCATCACCGTGTCGGCATTCCAGGGCTGGCCGAGCAGGGCGGCTTCGGTCTGGTGTGCGCGGGCCGGGGTGGCGGCCACGCCACCCGCGCCGATGGAAACGCAGCGCACCACGCCGTCCTGAACGGTCAGGTTCAAAGCCAGGCAGACGGCCGAAATGTCGTCGTCAAAGCGCTTGCTGATTTTGTAGACCCGGGTGAATTCACCCGGAGTCGGTCGCGGCACCTTGATCCAGCACAGCAGTTCGTCGGGCCGCATCACGTTGGTGCGGTAGCCGGTGTACAGGTCTTCCAGCTGCAGTTCGCGGTGGGCGATCTCGCCGCCGGTCTTCGTTTTCTTCCAGCGCATCAGCACCACGCTGGCGCCCAGCGCAATCAGCAGCGGCATGGAGTCGCCGATGGGCGAGCCGTTGGCCACGTTGCCACCCAGCGTGCCCGAGTTGCGCACCGGTAGCCCGGCGAAGCGCTGGCCAAAGGTCTTGAGCTGCGGGCGTTCCTGGACCAGCGCCGCAAAGGCATCGGTCAGCGACACAGCAGCGCCGATGGCGATGTGGTGCGGGTAGGTTTCGACCCGCTGCAGCTCGCGGGTGGCGGTCACGTCCAGCACCTGCGCAAAGCGTTTGTGTTGTTTGGTGATCCACAAACCCACGTCGGTGGTGCCGGCCACGACCTGGGCTTTTGGGTGCTGGGCGCGGGCCTGCAACAGGTGCGCCAAGGTGGTGGGGCGCAGGTAGGGCGCATCGCCCGCCGGTTTCTGCTGGAGCGACTTCAGCGCCGCCACCGTGGCCGCCTCGTCCACCGCACAACCTTCGGGCAGCGGCAGGCTGCCCATGGCTTCGGCGGCTTCCAGGATCGGCCGGTAACCGGTGCAGCGGCACAGGTTGCCCGACAGATCGACTTGGGCCTGTTCCCGGGTGATGCCTTTGGCGCCCTTTGTGTTCTGGTACATACCAAACAGGCTCATGACAAAGCCCGGCGTACAGAAGCCACATTGCGAACCGTGGCACTGCACCATGGCTTCTTGCGCGGGATGCAGTTCGCCGGACTTAGAAGCGATGTCTTCCGCGGTGAACACCGCC
>JALOSH010000302.1 GCA_025458545.1 Hydrogenophaga sp. | reverse complement strand
CGCCTGAACAAAGACATCGTGGCCGCCCTGGCCAAGCCGGATGTGAGGAAGAAGCTGGCCGATCTGAACATCGACGCCGATCCCAGCACGCCCGATGAAGCCGCGCAGCTGCTCGCGTCTGACATCAAGCGCTGGGGTGCCGTGATCGAGAAGGCTGGCATTCCCAAGCAGTGAGCACCCCCGCCGCGCTGCGCGCGACCCCCTCAAGGGGGCAACATACGGCGAGGTGGGGCGCATCTTCTGTGCAGGGCTCAAGCCCCAGGTCGCCTGGACCGGTGCCTGGGACCTGAAGTTCGCCGTTCCGGCACAACGTGCCGAACCGTTGGCACACGCAGCATCGGCCGGTATCACCATCTGTGACGCAGCGGCCGCGCTCTGTGGGCAGGCCAACCTGATCCTGTCGGCCGTGACCGCCTCCAATACGCTGGCGGTCGCCGAGGCGGTCGCGCCGCACATCCGGCCAGGCAGCTTTTTTCTCGACCTGAACTCCGCCTCGCCCGGCACCAAACAGCGGGCTGCGGCGCTGATCGATGCGGCGGGTGCGCACTATGTCGAAGCCGGTGTCATGACCTCGGTGCCTCCGTATGGCATCCGGGTGCCGATGTTGCTCGGTGGGCCACACGCCGTGCGCCTGCAGCCGGTGCTGGCCGCGCTGGGCATGGACACCGCCGTGGCCAGCGAACAGCTGGGCATTGCATCGGCCACCAAGATGTGCCGCAGCGTGATGATCAAAGGCCTGGAAGCCCTGGTGCTGGAGAGCTACGGCACCGCGCGCTTCTATGGCGTGGAAGACGCGATGATCGCCACCCTTCAAGAAACCTTCCCCGGGATCGACTGGACGAAGCAGGGGGCCTACTTTTTCAGCCGTGTGGCGCAGCACGGCCAGCGTCGCGCCGAAGAAATGCGCGAGGTGGCCAACACGGTGCGCGAAGCGGGTTTTGAGCCCTTCATGGCGTCGGCCATTGCGCAGAAGCACGACTGGATGGCCGCACACGCGCGGAGCGGTCACTTCGCCGGTCTCGGACCGCAACCCCAGTGGCAGGCCTACGCCGATCGGCTGCTGGCCGCCAACGATGCCAAGGCCTGATCGGCTGGCCGTTCTTGAGCATGAGGGGCTGCCGCACCGCACCGCAGCCTGGCCCAGGAAAGCGTGTTGGCAAGGGCCGACCGCTAGGCAGCGGCGTTGAGGGTTTCCAGCGTTCGCCGGATCAGAGCTTGCGTGGTTTGCTGGGTCAGCGTGGCGGGCCGTTGTGAGCTGATCGCCAGGCTCAGGCGGGTGCGCAGCGGTGGCTGCAGGGTGCGGGTGCGGTAGGCCGAGGGCCGGATCGAGCGCGCCACCGCGTTGCGCGAGAGCAGGGCGGCACCGGCGCCGTCGGCCACCAGGTCGAGAATCGCCGACACCCCGTCGATTTCCAACGCGATGGTCGGTCGTACCCCCGCCGCAGCCATGTCGGCCTCGACCTGCATGCGGATCGCGTTGGGGCGACTGGGGATCACCAGGGGCAGACCGGCCACTTCGGTCAGCGCGATCGGCGGCGGCGGTGGCTCTTCGGCCAGGCCCGGCGCGCGGCGCTCCACCAGCAGCAACTCTTCGTCCTGCAGCGGTGCGATCTCGATGTCGGGCGAAGGCTGCGCGTTGTACAGCACCGCGATGTCGAGTCGCCCGGTGACCAGCCACTCCTGCATGTGGGTGGACAGTCCTTCCGAGATCGACAGCCGTGCTTCGGGGAGCTGCTCGCGGAAGGCGCGCGTCAATGGCACCGCGAGCACCCGCGACAAGCTGGGCGGCAGGCCGATGGCGACACGCCCGGCCAGCGCGCCGCGCACCCGGCCCAGTTCTTCTCGCGCCCGCTCCACCTGGTGCAGGATGCCTCGCCCGTGTTCGAGCAGTAGCTTGCCCGCCTCGGTGGGGGTGGCGCCACGGCCGTTGCGCACCAGCAGGTTCTGCCGCAATTCCACCTCCAGCAGGCGGACCTGTCGCGACAGCGCGGGTTGCGCGACGTCCAGCGACAGCGAGGCCTTGGTGAAGCTGCCCAGTTCGGCGACGCGGACGAAGTATTCGAGTTGTTTGAGATCCATGCGGGCTCCGCCAGAAAGGATCTCATTATTTCACTTTGAAATAACAGAAGGCCAGCTATTCAACGGAAAGCGACCCGAAGCGACGTGACCCAACGAAGGATGCGGTGGAACCAGCTTCGTCGGGCCACTCGCATCGCCCCCGTTCTAGGGGGGGTGACGCCGCCAGGCGGCGCGGGGGGTCAGTCCACCTTCACACGCCCCGAGGTGATGACCGGTTTCCAGCGCGCGATTTCGGCCGAGATGTATTGGCCAAAAGCTTGTGGGGTGGTGGGGTTGCCCACCGCGCCCTCGGCCGTCAGCCGCCGCTTGAGTTCGGGGCTGTTCAGCGCCGCGTTGATCGCCTGGTTGAGCTTGACCACGATGTCGGCAGGCGTACCGGCGGGTGCGACCACGCCGTACCACTGGTCGGCTTCGAAGTCCTTGAGGCCCAGCGCCTCGTTCACCGTGGGCACGTCTGGCAAGGCTTCCACCCGCTGCTGGCCCGAAACGGCCAGTGGTTTGAGCTGACCGTTGCGGATCTGACCCATCACCGCCGGCACGCCGGTGAACAGCACCTGCGTCTGGCCCGCCACCAGGTCGTTGACGGCCGGCGCTGTGCCCCGGTAGGGGATGTGCACCAGCGAAATGCCGGTGCGCATCTTGAGGTACTCGGTGGCCAGGTTGGCCGCGCTGCCGTTGCCACCCGAACCGTAGTTCAGGCGGCCCGGGTTGGCCTTGGCGAAGGCGACGAAAGCCTTCAAGTTGGCCGCCTGGGTGCCGGGGTGCAACACCAGCACGTTGGGCACATTGGCGACCCAGGCCACCGGTGCGAAGTCCTTGACCGGGTCGTAGGGCAGCCTGGGGTAGAGGCTGGGGTTCACCGCCAGTGTGCCGATGTGCCCCATGAGCAGCGTGTACCCATCGGGTGCGGCCTTGGCCACCCGCTCGGCCCCGATCGCACCACCCGCGCCCGGCACGTTCTCCACCACCACCGAAGCGTTCCAGGCCTTGCCCAGTTCCTGTCCAATCGCGCGGGCCAGGATGTCGGTGGTGCCGCCGGGGGTGAACGGCACCACCATGCGGATCGGACGGTTCGGGTAGGTTTGAGCCTGTGCTTGCGCGGCCAGGGGAAGCGCAGAAAGCAGCAGGGCGGTAGCGGCTGTCAAAACACCCAACCGGCGTCGCGAGGGGATGGTTTTCATGGTTTGTCTCCGGTTTCAGGTTGTGATGGAACGTTATCGCAGCGTGGGCAAGCTGGTGAGTCGCGCGGGGATCTTTCTGTTATCGAACCTTGGCATGCACGACATGGCGTATGACTCTATGCGATATCTGCTAGTCGGTTATGTCACTTGTGATTCAACACTCAGCCAATCAGAATACTGAATCATCGGACGTTACCCGGAGACCCCCGCATGAGCCAGCACAAGCCCCTGATCATCGACTGCCACGGCCACTACACCACCGCGCCCAAGGCGCTGGAGAACTGGCGCAACCAGCAGATCGCTGGCATCAAAGACCCGGCTCTCATGCCCAAGGTGGCCGACCTGAAGATCAGCGACGACGAGCTGAGAGAGTCCATCGAGACCAACCAGCTGCGCCTGATGAAGGAACGCGGCTCGGACATCACCATCTTCAGCCCGCGCGCCAGCTTCATGGCCCACCACATTGGC
>JALOSH010000301.1 GCA_025458545.1 Hydrogenophaga sp. | reverse complement strand
TTCGCTGTGCCCGCCTTGAGCACGGTGTGCCTGCCTCCGCTCATGTCCCCCGCCGACCTGCGGTCGGCTCCTCCTTTACTTCGCTGCGACAGGCACACCACGCCCAAGGCTGCGAAGGAGGAAAAGGCGGTACGGACCGAACCCAAGTTAACCGGAATCGGGTGGCGTGGGCGTTTTGCGCAGGTAAAGGAGGAGCGCGAAGCGCGGGGGACACGGAGCAAAACGCCCGCGCCACCCGATTCAGCGCCAGAGAAGGACCAGACACACACAAGAGACATCACAGCGGGATGTTGCCGTGCTTGCGCCACGGGTTCTCGATCTTCTTGTCCTTGAGCATCACCAGCGAACGGCAGATGCGCTTGCGCGTCTCGTGCGGCAGGATCACGTCGTCGATGAAACCCCGCGCGCCGGCCACAAACGGGTTGGCGAAGCGGGCCTTGTACTCGGCCTCGCGCTCGGCCAGCTTGGCCGGGTCTTTCTTCTCTTCGCGGAAGATGATCTCCACCGCACCCTTGGCACCCATCACCGCGATCTCGGCGTTGGGCCAGGCGAAGTTCACGTCCCCGCGCAGGTGCTTGGAGGCCATCACGTCGTAGGCACCGCCGTAGGCCTTGCGGGTGATGACCGTGATCTTGGGTACCGTGCACTCGGCGTACGCGTAGAGCAGTTTGGCGCCGTGCTTGATGATGCCGCCGTACTCCTGGCTGGTGCCGGGCATGAAGCCGGCTTGATGATGCCGCCGTACTCCTGGCTGGTGCCGGGCATGAAGCCGGGCACGTCCACGAAGGTCACGACCGGGATGTTGAAGGCATCACAGAAGCGCACAAAGCGTGCAGCCTTGATCGAGCTCTTGATGTCCAGGCAGCCGGCCAGCACCAGTGGCTGATTCGCGACGATGCCCACCGTCTGCCCGTCCATGCGGGCGAAGCCGACGATGATGTTCTTGGCGTAGTCGGGCTGGATCTCGAAGAAGTCGCCGTCGTCGACCGTCTTGAGGATCAGCTCCTTCATGTCATAGGGCTTGTTCGGGTTGTCCGGTACCAGCGTGTCCAGGCTGGTGTCCATGCGGTCGATCGGATCGCCGCTGGGACGCACCGGTGCCTTTTCCCGGTTGTTCAGGGGCAGGTAGTTGTAGAGGCGGCGCAGCATCAGCAGCGCTTCGACGTCGTTCTCGAACGCCCCGTCGGCCACGCCGCTCTTGGTGTTGTGCGTGACGGCGCCGCCCAGTTCCTCGGCGGTCACTTCCTCGTGCGTCACGGTCTTGACCACCTCGGGTCCGGTCACGAACATGTAGCTCGAATCCTTGACCATGAAGATGAAGTCGGTCATGGCCGGCGAATACACCGCGCCGCCTGCCGATGGACCCATGATCATGCTGATCTGCGGAATCACGCCGCTGGCCATGACGTTGCGCTGGAACACCTCGGCGTAGCCGCCGAGCGAGGCCACGCCCTCCTGGATGCGGGCGCCGCCCGAATCGTTGAGGCCGATCACCGGAGCGCCCACCTTCATGGCCTGGTCCATGATCTTGCAGATCTTCTCGGCGTGCGCTTCCGACAGGGCGCCGCCGAAGACGGTGAAGTCCTGGCTGAAGACGAACACCAGGCGACCGTTGATCATGCCGTAGCCGGTCACCACGCCGTCGCCGGGGATCTTCTGATCCTGCATGCCGAAGTCCACGCAGCGGTGCTCGACAAACATGTCCCATTCTTCGAAAGTGCCCTCATCGAGCAACACTTCCAGGCGTTCGCGCGCCGTCAACTTGCCCTTGCTGTGCTGGGCATCGATGCGTTTCTGCCCGCCGCCCAGGCGCGCCGCAGCGCGCTTCTTCTCGAGTTGTTCCAGGATTTCTTGCATGGTGGTCTCCGGTGAAAACGGTGTCTTGCGGGTTCAATCGAACCGCTCGAGCAACTGACGCGCGGCGGTGGAGGCGGCGAGCTCGCCCGCCTGCACCTGCCGAGTGAAGAGATCCAGCGCCTCGCGCACCCGCGGGTGCCCTCGAAAGCGCTGCTTGAGGCCGGCGTCGATGCGCTCCCACATCCAGGCGCGGGCCTGTAGCTGGCGGCGCGCCGCCAGGCGGCCGTTGGCGGTCTGCAGGCGCTTGAATTCGCTGACGGCGGACCAGAACGCGTCCACGCCCTGCCCGTGCAGCGCGCTGATCTGGATCACCTGGGGGTGCCAGATCTGTTGGTCGTGGTGCATGTGGTCCGGGTTGCCGTGCAGCCCCAGCAGGCGCAACGACGACATGATCTGCGCCCGCGCTCGGGTGGCAGCGTCGGGGTCGATGTCGGCCTTGTTGATGACCACCAGATCGGCCAGCTCCATCACGCCCTTCTTGATCGCCTGCAGATCGTCGCCGGCGTTGGGCAGCTGCAGCAGACAGAACATGTCGGTCATGCCGTGCACCGCGGTCTCGCTCTGGCCCACGCCCACGGTCTCGACGATCACCACGTCGTAGCCGGCGGCCTCGCAGACCAGCATGGCCTCGCGCGTCTTCTCGGCCACGCCACCCAGCGTGCCGCTGCTCGGGCTGGGGCGGATATAGGCCCTCTCGTGCACGCTCAAATGCTCCATGCGCGTCTTGTCGCCCAGGATGGAGCCGCCCGACACCGTCGACGAAGGGTCGATCGCCAGCACCGCCACACGATGACCGAGGCCGATCAGGTACAGGCCCAGCGCCTCGATGAAGGTGCTTTTGCCCACGCCCGGCACGCCGCTGATGCCGAGCCGGAACGCGCCACCGGTGTGCGGCAGCAGGCCGGTCAGCAGCGCATCGGCCTGCTGGCGGTGATCGGGCCGGGTGGACTCCAGCAGCGTGATGGCCTTGGCCATCGCGCGGCGCTGGACGGCCGGCGCACCGCCAACGATGCCCGCCTGGATCTGTTCAGGGGTCACAGAGGCTTCCGGACGGTCAGGCGGCGCCGACCGCCTTCTTGATCTGTTCCAGCACGTCCTTCGCGCTGGCCGGGATCGGGGTACCGGGGCCGTAGACGCCTTTGACGCCCGCCTCGTACAGGAAGTCGTAGTCCTGGCGCGGGATCACGCCGCCCACGAACACCACGATGTCGTCGGCGCCCTGGTCCTTCAGGGCCTGGATGATGGCCGGCACCAGGGTCTTGTGACCAGCGGCCAGGGTCGAAACGCCGACGGCGTGCACGTCGTTCTCGATCGCCTGACGCGCGCACTCTTCCGGCGTCTGGAACAGGGGGCCCATGTCGACGTCGAACCCCAGGTCGGCGAAGGCCGTGGCCACCACCTTGGCGCCGCGGTCGTGTCCGTCCTGGCCCAGTTTGGCGATCATCACGCGCGGGCGGCGGCCCTGCACGGTGGCGAAGTCGGCGATTTCGGTCTTGAGCTGGTCCCAGCCTTCGGCAGAGTCGTAAGCAGCGGCGTACACCCCGGTCACCTTCTGTGTGTCGGCGCGGTGGCGCCCGTAGATCTTCTCCAGCGCGTCGGACACCTCGCCGACGGTGGCGCGCAGACGGATGGCTTTGATGCTCAGGTCCAGCAGGTTGCCCTGGCCGCTCTCGGCGGCGGCGGTGAGCGCGTCCAGCGCGGCCTGGACCTTGGCGCTGTCGCGGCTGGCCTTGATGGCCTGCAAGCGGGCGATCTGGCTCTCGCGCACCTTGACGTTGTCGACCTCCAGAATGTCGATGGCGTCTTCCTGCTGGAGCTTGTACTTGTTGACGCCGACGATCACGTCCTTGCCGGAGTCGATGCGCGCCTGTTTCTCTGCTGCGGCAGCTTCAATCTTGAGCTTGGCCCAGCCGCTGTCCACCGCCTTGGTCATGCCGCCCATGGCGTCGACCTCTTCAATGATCTTCCAGGCCTCGTCGGCCATCTGCTGTGTCAGCGTCTCCATCATGTAGCTGCCGGCCCAGGGGTCGACCACGTTGGTGATGTGCGTCTCTTCCTGGATGATGAGCTGCGTGTTGCGTGCGATGCGGGCGCTGAACTCGGTCGGCAGCGCGATGGCTTCATCGAACGAGTTGGTGTGCAGCGACTGCGTGCCGCCGAACACGGCCGCCATGGCCTCGATGGTGGTGCGTACCACGTTGTTGTAGGGGTCCTGCTCGGTCAGGCTCCAACCCGATGTCTGGCTGTGCGTGCGCAGCATCAGGCTCTTGGGGTTCCTGGCGTTGAAGCCCTTCATGATGCGGCACCACAGCAGGCGGGCCGCGCGCATCTTGGCGATCTCCAGGTAGAAGTTCATGCCCACCGCCCAGAAGAAGGACAGGCG
>JALOSH010000300.1 GCA_025458545.1 Hydrogenophaga sp. | reverse complement strand
CAGCAGGCGTTCGTAAGCCTCGGCGCGGCGGCCAGTGAAGGCCGATTGCAGGTCGAGGTTGAGGCTCACCGGGCGCAGTTTCATGCCGCTGCCGGGTTCTTTGGCCATCATCTGCAGCTGGATGTGTTCTTCCGGCTGCAGGCGGATCAGCAGGCGGTTGACGGACTTGTGTGCCGAGTCGTTGAAGATGGTGAACGGCAGCTCGGCGAACTCGATCACGATCTCGGACTGTCGCGCCGCCAGGCGCTTGCCGGTGCGCAGAAAAATCGGCACGTTGGCCCAGCGCCAGTTGTTGATGTGGGCCTTGAGCGCGACAAAGGTTTCGGTGCCGCTGTCTTCGGGAATGTTCTCTTCCTGCAGGTAGCCCACAGCGGCTTCGCCGTTGGAGGCGCCAGCGGTGTACTGGCCGCGCACCGTGTCGCGCGCCACATCGGCCACCGTCATCGGGCGCAGCGAGCGCAGCACCTTGAGCTTTTCGTCGCGCACCGCGTCCGGGTCCAGCGACACCGGCGGCTCCATGGCCACGATGCACAGCAGTTGCAGCAAATGGTTCTGCACCATGTCGCGCATGGCGCCGGTGCCGTCGTAAAAACCGGCGCGGCTGCCCACACCCACACTCTCGGCCACGGTGATCTGGATGCTCTTGATCTGCGGGCTGCGCCACAGCGGTTCGAAGATGCTGTTGCCAAAGCGCAGCACCATCAGGTTCTGCACCGTTTCCTTGCCCAGGTAGTGGTCGATGCGGAAGACCTGGTGTTCCTCAAAGTACTGGCCGACGTCTTGGTTGATCTGGCGTGCCGAGGCAAGGTCGTGACCCAGCGGCTTTTCGAGCACCACGCGCGAACGTTCGTCGATCAGGCCCGCGCCGGACAGGTTCGCGCAAATGTCCACGAACAGGCTGGGCGCCGTGGCCAGGTAGTACACCCGGTCCGATTCGGGCTGCATTTCGGCCTTGAGGCCCTGGAAGCTGGCGGGTGCGGTGGCGTCGATGCTGACAAAGGTGAGGCGGCGCACGAACGAGGCCCAGGCTTCGTCGGTGTAGGCCTTCTCGCCGATGAAGCCGCGCACCTTGGCCTGGATGAAATGGATGAAGGCGGCACGGTCCCAGGCCTGCCGGCCCAGAGCGACGATCTGCGTCTGTTCGGGCAGGTTGTTGTGCAGGTGCGCCATGTACAGCGCGGGCAGCAGCTTGCGCACCGAGAGGTCGCCCACGCCACCGAAGATGACCAGATCGAGCGGGGCGGCGGCGCCAGAAGAAGCGGGTGTGGAGGAAGCCATGGTGGGTAGAGGTTACCGAGTTTGGTGAATTTTATTGTAATTAAGTTACATCGCGGGTTCATTTTTTCGGGCCAGGTTCTCCGGCTCAGGTTCTCAGGGGGCGAACCGCGGCCGACCAGCGGCCAGGCGTTGCAAGACCTGTTCCCGCGAGGGCGGCACGCAGCCGGTCTGCATCACACAAAGGCTGGCGCTGGCGATCGCGTTGGCCAGCAGCGCCTCCACGTCCGTGGCGCCGAGCCGCAGGTCGTCGGCGGTTCGGGCGGCCTGCATGGCCGGCCGCTCCAGCAACGCCGCCAGCAGGCCGGCCAGGAAGCAGTCGCCCGCGCCCACGGTGTCGGCCACCACCACCGGCTGCGATTCGCTGGCTTGCCAGATGCCGCCGTCCCGGTCCATCAAAACCGCGCCCTGGGCGCCCAGCGTCAGGGCCAGCCAGCGCGCGGGTGTGCTGGCCAGAAGCTGACGCGCAGCGGTCAGCGGGTCCGCGTGGACGAAGCCCAGCAGGGCGAGGTCGTCGTCGCTCACCTTGATGATGTCCGCCTCGCCCAGCGCGGCCAGCACGCTGGCGCGGTAGGCCGCCATGTCGGGCACGATGGCCGGGCGCAGGTTGGCGTCGACCACCACCAGCTTGCCCGCGGCGCGCTGCGCCCGCAGCCAGGGCAGGTACTTGGGCGAGTCGTCGGCCACCAGGGCCAGGCAGCCGGTGACCACCATCTTCAGGGCCGATTGGGCAGCGCATTGCGCGCTCATGGTGACCGCGTCCACCCGGCGATCGGCCACGCCCTCGCGGTAAAAGCTGTAGCTGGCTTTGCCGGCGGCGTCGAGCCCGACCACCGCCAGGGAGGTGGGCTCGTGCGCCGGTTCCGGGTGGGCCAGCCTGACGCCCGCCAACGTGATCGCGTGGGCGAGGCCGCGCCCGAAGCGGTCTTGCGACAGCGGGTTCAGGTACAGCGTGCCCACACCTTGCAGGCCCAGCGCGCGGGTGAGGTTGTAGACCGAGCCGCCCTCGCAGGGACGCAGCCGTCCGTCGGCTTCCTGGATCATGTCCATCAGGGCTTCACCGGCGGTGGCGACGGTGACCGGGGCATTGGGCGTGTGAACCGGGCTAGGGAAAACCATAAGTAAATCCAGTTGATTTATTAACCTGAGGGCGACTATAGTTCACCCACCCCGCAGCGAAGAGCGTGAAAACCCCAACAACGCGACCGCCGAGGTCTGTGATCTTGACCATCCGTCCACCATCCCTCCAGGAGACATCTGTGAAAAAAATCGCTTCCACCTTCGTGTTCACCGCCCTGGCCTTGGCCGTGGGTACCGCCGCCGCCCAGGCGCAGCCCGTGATTGGCCTGATCACCAAGACCGAGTCCAATCCCTTCTTTGTGAAGATGAAGGAGGGCGCGGAAGCCGAAGCCAAGAAGCTGGGTGCCAAGCTGATCGCCGCCGCCGGCAAGACCGATGGCGACAACGCCGGCCAGGTGACCGCCATGGAAAACATGATCGCTGCCGGTGCCAAGACCATCCTGATTGCGCCCAGTGACCCAAAGGCCATCATTCCTTCCATCAAGAAGGCACGAGCAGCTGGTGTGATGGTGATTGCACTGGACAGTCCGACCGACCCGGCCAGCGCTGTGGACGCGCTGTTCGCCACCGACAACTACAAGGCGGGTGTGCTGATCGGTCAGTATGCCAAGGTGGCCATGGGCAACAAGAAGCCCGTCATCGCCACGCTGGACCTGTTCCCCGGCCCCCCGGTCGGCGCCCAGCGTCACAACGGTTTCCTCAAGGGCTTTGGCCTGACGGCTCCCGACGCCAAGAGCAACGAACTCGGTGGCAAGGCCGCGGGTGTGGTGTGCATGGCCGACAGCTTCGGTGACGCCGCCAAGGGCCAGACCGGCATGGAAAACTGCCTGCAGAAGAACCCCGGGATCAACCTGGTCTACACCATCAACGAACCCGCGGCCGCCGGTGCCTACAAGGCGCTGAAGGCCGCCGGCAAGGAAAAGGATGTGGTCATCGTCTCGGTGGACGGCGGCTGCGCCGGCATCAAGGACGTGGGGGCCGGTGTGATCACCGCCACCAGCCAGCAGTACCCGCTGCGCATGGCCGCCATGGGCGTGGCCGCCGGCGTGGAATACGCCAAGACCGGCAAGAACGGCTATGTGGACACCGGCGTGACCCTGATCGCCGCCAAAGCCGTGCCCGGCGTCGACAGCAAAGACGTCAAGACCGGCATGGATCTGTGCTGGGGTAATAAGTAAGGGACTCCCCCCTGCGGTGGCAGGGCTCACCCCCCTGCGCCGCTGCGCGGCTTCCCCCCTCTCTGGCGCCTTCGGCTTGGAGGGGGGACGCCACCTGGGGCCGGCGGAGCCGGACCCTCGGTGCCCCTGGATGAAGACCCCTCTTTCCTCGGGCCGCTTTTGGCGACTCCTTTGACTTGAGAGCCTGCGTCAGACGGGCACTCCTTGTGCACGGCGCCCCTACGTGAGAGCGCTGTCGCAGCCTCCCAATCTCTGAATGGACGGACCACCGCCATGACTGCACTCAAATCCAAACTTCCGCCCATGGGCACACTCGGGCCTTTCATTGCCTTGCTGTGTGCCTGTGCGTTCTTCGCCACGCAGAGCGATCGGTTCCTCACGCTGCAGAACTTCTCGCTGATCCTGCAGCAGGTGATGGTGGTGGGCACCATCGCGATTGGCCAGACGCTGATCATCCTGACCGCAGGCATC
>JALOSH010000299.1 GCA_025458545.1 Hydrogenophaga sp. | reverse complement strand
CCCGAGGGCACGGCCGCCCACCTCAAGAAGGGCAGCTGGCCGCAGACCGAGCTGTTTGCCTGGCTGCAGAAGGTGGCCGGTATCGACGACATCGAAATGAACCGCACCTTCAACAATGGCATCGGCATGGTGGTGGTGATCGCCGCCGAGGAAGCCGCCGCCTGTGCTGCCACGCTGCGCGGGCTGGGCGAGACGGTGTACGAGATCGGCGCCATCGCCGCGAAGGGGAACGGCGCAGCCGTGGTCGTCGCCTGAGCCAACGCAACCGGCCCGTTCGCTCAGAGCAGTTGCTCTGACATCATGACCTGCACGCCCGATCGAGCCGCCAATGCGGCTTCGACCAGGTGGTGCGCAATGCGCTCGGCCGGCACCACGCGGTAACGCGGCGGCAACAAAGGCCGAAGCACCTGACCCAGCAGCACACCGAACCGCTCTGCTGGGCGCGTCGTCTGGCGATCCCCGCCGATCAAGCCGGGCCGCACCAGGGTCAGCGAGGCGTAGCCGAGTGCTTGCAGGTCGCGCTCCAGTTCGCCTTTGGTGCGCGAATAAAACACGCTGGAGGCAGGGTTGGCACCGAGCGCGGAATTGAGCGCGTAGGCCCTGGCACCGTGTTGCAGCGCGAGTTGCGCCACGCGCAATGGCCAGTCGTGGTCCACCCGGTAGAAGGCTTCTTGAGACCCGGCGATCTTGATGGTGGTGCCCAGGGTGCAGACCACCGCATCCACCGCCCACCAGTCGGCGTTTTCGGGGAGGCGTGCAAAGTCCACCAGCGGATTGAGCAGCTTCGGGTGCGCAGCCAACGCACGGCGCGTGGGCGCCACCACCCGAGCGACGGCGTCGCTGGCCAGCGCCTTTTGCAACACCGACTGCCCCACCAACCCGGTCGCACCGACCAACATTACAGTTTTCATAGACCTTGATTAACGCATGCGCTGCTCAACCCGCTCTAGTAAGCGCTGGTACGCGGCCAGGCGCGGACCGCCCAAGGCCACAGCGCGGGCAGCGGCTTCCCGGGCCGCCGGGAGTTCACCCAGCTCCAGCCGCACCTGGGCCAGGTTGTTCCAGGCGTCGGCGAAATCGGGATGCATCCGCGTCGCGTCCTCATAAGCCCGCGCCGCGCGCTCCCGCTGACCGAGACCGTGGGCCGCATTCCCCAGGCCCAGCAGGGCAAAGCGGTCGTTGGGCCAGCGTTGCAACCCGGTGCTCCACGCGGTGTAGGCGGCTCCGGCATCGACCCGCTCCAGCGCCGCCACCGCAGACGCCCAACCCTCGGCCGTGGCGGTGGCGGGCAGCTGCGCGGGCGCGGACACACGCACCGCCCAATGGTCCGAGCGCGCCCAGGTGTGTTCAAAAGTGGACAGCGGCATGACGAGCCGCGCCGTGGTACCGGAATGCAGCACGATCTCGCGGCGGACGCGGTCGTAACCCACGACGACCGCGTAGTGCCACATCGGCGAGACCGGCAGCGACAGGTTTTGCAGCACCAGCACCGGTTCGCCCGCGGCCACCTCGGCCAGCAGGGCTTGCAGCGTCGGCGCCAGCAGGTACGGCACCAGCCCTTGCCGCCGGGCGGCGGCCAACATTTCAACCTGCAAAGAGCCCAGGCGCCCCGGCAGGTAGACCTGCGGCGTCAGTTGCTCGGGCGTCACCAACCGCCCCGCTGCCTGCGCCACCATCGCCAGCGAGGCCGGACCACACAGCTGGTCGCCCTGGGCGAAGAACGGTACCGTGGTCAGCAACACGCGGTCTGGCCAGTGCGCGGGCCATTGCCGCTGCAGCGCCGACATCTGTGGTGCCGTGGCACAGCCAGCCAACAGGAAGACCGCACAAAGCACAAGCCCCGCCAGGGCGGGGCTTGTGCCGCGGCGCGGGGGCGATGTCATCGAATCGCGCGGGTGAACGGAAACACTTTGGTGAAACCGAGGATGTCGGTCACCAGCAGGATCACAAACACGGTGAACAGCACGCCGATCACACCCGCGCCCGCCGGGGCTTGGTCCACACGCTGGGCCAGCTGGGCGACTTCAGCGTCCGACATGGCCTGCACGCGTGCGATGGCGTCATCGACGCTCACCCCCTGGGTCTGCAACTCGGCGCGCACGTCTTCGCGGGCCAGAAAGGCCGCCACGCGTTCGCGGCTGGCGTCGCCCGCCGGGGTGACCATGGCCTGTTCGGTGGACACGATGGAAGCTTGCGCGGTGAGCGGCATGCCCATCAGCGTGACACAGGGAATGAGGGCCGTGGCAATGAGGCGGTAGAAGGTTTTCAGCATGGTTCTTGAGAATGTTCGCGCGATACAAGCCAACACCTCAGTTCAGAGCGCGGCGCAGCTCCTGCAGGCGCTGCGCCATGGCGTCGCGGTCCAGCGCGTCGTCGGTGTGGGCGATGTAGATTTCCAGATCGTCCACCGCCAGCCGGGCGTCGCCCATCTCGGCCCAGGCCAGGCCTCGGTCGCGGTACTCGGGCCAGGCATCGGGCAGCAACACCAGCAGGCGATCCAACACTGCGATCAGGCGCAGCCAGTCTTCTTGCGTGCGGTGGATTTCCTTCAGGTTGCGCAGCATGCGCGCCAGGATTTCGCGCGAGGGTGCCGCTTGCAGATACAGACCGACCGGCACATCGAAATCTTCCACCAGACCGTTGCGCCGCTTGTAGGGTTCCAGCCGTTCCGAAAGGTCTTCTCGGCTGAGCGACTGGCCAGTGAAGGGATCGATCACCACCTGGCCGTTGGGCAGGTTGACCTTGACCATGAAATGGCCGGGGAAATTGATGCCGCGCGCCTTGAGGTTCAGGCCCTGCGCCAGCTCCAGCCACAACACCGCGAGCGTGATGGGGATGCCGCGGCGCGTCTTCAGCATCACGTTGAGGTAGCTGTTGTCGGGGTCGTAGTAGTTGTTGACGTTGCCGCCGAACCCCATGTCGCGGAAAAAAAACTGGTTGAGCACGCGCAGGCGCTGCAGCGCATCGGCGTCTTCGGCGCAGCGCCGGCGCAGGCGCGCCAGCAATTGGTCCACATCGCCCAGCACGGCCTGCACGTCCAGATCAGGGTATTCGTCCTGCGCGATGGCGGCCGCGGCTTCGAGCAGCGGCAGGCTGTCGTCATCACCCACCAGTGCGGCGAAGTAGCCCAGCGGCGTGGGCGCAGAAAAGCTGTAACCGGTGGGCATGGTGCAGATGGCGGTGGTGCGTCGGTCGACGGATTCGCTCTATTTTCGGAGGAATTGGCGCAACTTCAAACCCGCCAGCAACAGGCTGCCGAAATACAGCAGAGCGGCGCCCACCATCGTCAGGGCCAGCAAACCCACCCGCGACAGCTTCGCGTCCTGGAAGCCGAGCCAGTCGACACGCCCGGCGGACCACATCAGGTACACCGCGAGCAAGGCGCTCGCGGCCACCACCTGCAGCGCAAAGCGCGCCCATCCGGGCGAAGGTGTGTAGGCGCCACGCCGCATCAGACCGATCAACAGCCACAGCGCATTGACCATGGCGCCGATGCCGATCGCCAGCGCCAGCCCGGCGTGCGCGAAGTACGGCACCAGGACCACGTTCAGCGCCTGCGTCAGCAGCAACACCACCACCGCGATCTTCACCGGCGTCTTGATGTCCTGCCGCGCGTAGAAGCCCGGCGCCAGCACCTTGATGGCGATCAGGCCCAGCAGGCCGGCGCCGTAACCCATCAGCGCGGTGGTGGTCTGCTGCACGTCCACAGCGGTGAACGCGCCGTAGTGGTACAGCACCGCCACCAGCGGCTTGGCGAAGGTCAGCAAGGCCACGGCCGAAGGCACGGCCAGCAGCACCACCAGCCGCAAGCCCCAGTCCAGCATGGCGCTGTAGCGAGGCCCATCGTCGGCCGCCCGGGCCGCTGCGAGCTGGGGCAACAGCACCACGCCCAGCGCCACGCCCAGCATGGCAGTGGGGAATTCCATCAGCCGGTCGGCGTAGGTCAGCCAGCTCACGCTGCCGGTGGCCAGGTGCGAGGCGATCTGGGTGTTGATCAGCAGCGAAATCTGGGCCACGCTCACGCCCAGCAGCGCGGGCAGCATGAGGGTGGTGACGCGGCGCGTACCCGGGTGGTTCCAGGCGGCCATCAAGGCCGACCAGCGCAGGTTGATGCGGGGCAGCATGCCCAGGCGCAGCAGCGCCGGGATCTGCACTGCCAGCTGAAGCATGCCGCCGACCAACACGCCACCGGCCATGGCGTAGATGGGTTCGATGCCCAGCGTCTTGAACCACGGAGCGCCCCAGTAGGCGGCGACGATCATGGCCACATTGAGCAGCACCGGCGTGGCCGCCGGCACGGCGAACCGCTTCCAGGTGTTCAAGATGCCGGCGGACAAAGCGACGAAGGACATGAAGGCGATGTAGGGGAACATCCAGCGCGTCATGAACACGGCGGCCTCAAAACCCTGCGGGTTTTGCTGCAGGCCGCTGGCCATGGCCGGCGTCGCCTTCGGTCTCCCGCACCCCGGCCAGCACCGGCACAAAAGCCTGGCTGAAGGCGCCTTCGGCAAACAGGCGGCGCAACAGGTTGGGAATGCGGAACGCGACGTTGAAGGCGTCGGTCAGCGCGCTGGCGCCGAAAGTGGACGCCATCAGCAGTTCTCGCGCCAGCCCGGTGATGCGCGAGGCCAGCGTCAGCACCGAGACGAGGGAGGCGGATTTGATCAGGGACACGCCGTCAGTGTAACCACGGCTTTTGGGGCGTCCGGGCGCAGCTTGGCCCTCGAGGTCTGGCGTGCTAAAATCGCGGGCTTTGCTGGCATCATCTCCAAACACCTAAAGGATACCGAACATGGCAACCAAGCCGAAGAAAAAGAACCCCCGTCTCGCGTCTGGCCGCAAGCGCGCCCGCCAAGACGTGAAACTGAACGCAGCCAACACCTCGCTGCGCTCCAAATACCGCACCGCCGTGAAGAACGTCGAGAAGGCCGTTCTGGCCGGCGACAAGACCAAGGCGACCGAACTGTTCGCCAAGATGCAACAAGTGGTGGACACCGTTGCCGACAAAGGCATCTTCCACAAGAACAAGGCCTCTCGCGACAAGAGCCGCCTGTCTTCCAAGGTCAAGGCACTGGCGCTCGCCGCTGCCTGACACCCATTGGCCTGACTCTCAGGCCAACAGCCCGGACCCCTCGGGGTCTGCCGTTTGAAACCGGTGCGCTGCCAGCAAAAAGCAAAAAACCGCCTTCGGGCGGTTTTTTCATGGGCGGTGTTTGGGCCGACCATGGCACAGCTCAGACGGCTGGCCGATCTTGAGCGACTGGGGGCATGTTGCCCGCGGATCAACCCTGGCTGGGGGGTTGGTCGGGCATCAGGCAGGCTTCGACCACCTGGAGGTCGTTATCGCGCGCGAAGTGCATGACAAAGTCCCAGGCCATGGGCTCGGCCTCGCGCAGGTCGGTGTGCACCACGACCACCTTCACGCCGTTCATCACCGTGGGCACGCACCAGGGCGAGTAGGCGAGGTGGCTGCCGATGCGCGAGGAGCCGCCGCCGGGACGGAACTGGCTCATCACGCCGGCCAGTCGTTCGGCCCAGTCGCTGGGGCGGAAGGTGCGGCCAGCGCTGGTGATGCCCTGGATGAACACTTGCTTGGCGGTGGGGTTGACCATCGGAGGAGCGTGATTGGGCCCTGGATTGCAAGGCACTGACGGGAAAACAGACCATCAGACGACCGAGGATCGCTCGGTGCTGGGGTGACGCTGTGGCTGACAGGTAGTCTATCTTATATAAGACCTGAAACGAGGGAAAACCCCAACCCGCCTGCCTCCAGTCTGCCGCATGGCTCTGATGCCCAACAAGCAAAGATGATGCCGCTTCCTGCCCCTAGAATCGCCTTTCGACGGCCCAACCTGTGCCAACCGGGTTGGGCCGCTGCTCTTTTGACCCTTTCCACCCCCGGAGTCCGCCATGCATGCCGCCGCCCGCCAAGTCCCGTCGTCGCCCCACGTGATGAACACCTACGGCCGACTGCCGATCGCGCTGTCGCACGGCAAGGGCTGCCGCGTCTGGGACGTGAACGGCAAACAGTACCTGGATGCGCTGGCGGGCATTGCCGTCAACACCCTGGGCCACGGCCACCCCAAACTGGTGCCCGCCCTGCAAGACCAGGTGGCCAAGATGATGCACAGCTGCAACTACTACCACGTGCCCGACCAGGAAAGGCTGGCCCAGATGCTGGTGGAACGCTCGGGCCTGACCAATGTGTTTTTCTGCAGCACCGGCCTGGAGGCCAACGAGGCCGCCTTGAAGCTGGCGCGCAAGTTCGGGCACGACAAGGGCATTGAGCGCCCCGAAATCGTGGTGTTTGAAAAAGCGTTTCACGGCCGCTCCATCGCCACGCTGTCGGCCACCGGCAACGTGAAGGTGCAGGCTGGCTTCGGCCCGCTGGTGGAAGGTTTCATCCGTGTGCCGGTCAACAACATTGAGGCGCTAAAACAAGCCACCACCGGCAACCCCAACGTGGTAGCCGTTTTTTTCGAAGCGATTCAGGGTGAAGGCGGCGTGAACCCGATGACGGTCAGCTACATGCAGGACGTGCGCGCCTTGTGCGACGCGCGCGACTGGCTGCTGATGATCGACGAGGTGCAGTGCGGCATGGGCCGCACAGGCAAGTGGTTCGCGCACCAGTGGGCGGGCATCCAGCCCGACGTGATGCCGCTGGCCAAAGGCCTGGGCTCAGGTGTGCCGATCGGCGCGGTGGTGGCCGGACCCAGGGCGGCCCACATTTTTGCCCCGGGCAACCACGGCACCACCTTCGGCGGCAATCCGCTGTCGATGCGGGCCGGTGTCGAGACCATCCGCATCATGGAAGAAGACGGGCTGCTGGAGAACGCGGCCAAGGTTGGCAACCACCTGCAGACCAAACTGCTGAGCTCCTTGCTGGGCAAGCCGGGGGTGAAGGAAGTGCGCGGTCAAGGCCTGATGATTGGCATCGAGCTCGCCAAGCCGTGTGGCGCCATCACCCAGCGCGCGGCCGACGCCGGTCTGTTGCTGTCCGTCACCGCCGACAGCGTGATCCGCCTGGTGCCGCCGCTGATCATCAGCGTGGCCGAAGCCGACGAGATCGCCGCCATTCTGCTGCCGATCATCGACCAGTTCCTGTCGGAGAACCCATGAGCATCCGCCACTACCTGCAGTTCAAGGACCTCAGCGCGGACGAGTACGGCTACCTGCTGGCCCGCGCGGCCTTCATCAAGGCCAAGTTCAAGGCGGTCGAGAAGTACCAGCCCTTCGCCGACCCGGACCGGACGCTGGCCATGATCTTCGAGAAAGCCAGCACGCGCACCCGCGTGAGCTTCGAGGCGGGCATGTACCAGATGGGCGGCTCGGTGGTGCACCTGACCACTGGTGACAGCCAGCTCGGCCGGGCTGAACCGATCGAAGACAGCGCGCGCGTGATCAGCCGCATGGTCGACATTGTGATGATCCGCACCTTCGGCCAGGACAAGCTGGAGAAGTTCGCACAGTTCTCGCGCGTGCCGGTGATCAACGGCCTGACCAACGAGTTCCACCCCTGCCAGATTCTGGCCGACCTGTTCACCCTGGCCGAACACCGCCCCGCCACCAGCGGCAATCCGCTGGACGCCATCCGTGGCAAGGTGGTGGCCTGGGTTGGCGACGGCAACAACATGGCCAACACCTGGTTGCAGGCGGCCGAACTGCTCGGCTTCACCGTGCATGTGAGCACGCCCAGCGGCTACGAGGTGGACCCGCAGCTCGCCGGCATCAGCAACCGGGCCTGCTACAAGGTTTTCAAAGACCCCAAGGAAGCCTGCCAGGGCGCCGATCTGGTGACCACCGACGTCTGGACCAGCATGGGCTTTGAGGCCGAGAACGAGGTGCGCCGTGCTGCATTCAAACAGTGGTGCGTGGACGAAGCCCTGATGGCCGTGGCCAAACCCGACGCGCTGTTCATGCACTGCCTGCCCGCGCACCGGGGCGAAGAAGTGAGCGCCGAGGTGATCGACGGGCCGC
>JALOSH010000298.1 GCA_025458545.1 Hydrogenophaga sp. | reverse complement strand
TTGCCGAGCTGCTTGAGTTTGCTGCGCAGCAGCGCCAGCTGGAACGGCTTGGCCATGAAGTCGTCCATGCCGGCCGCCAGGCAGCGGTCGCGGTCACTGTCGAAGGCGTTGGCCGTCAGCGCAATGATGTGGGGTTGACGCACATCCAGATTGCGGATGAAGTGGGTGGCCTGCACGCCGTCCATGCCGGGCATCTGCATGTCCATCAGCACCACGTCCACGTCGCCGGCAGTGAGGCGTAGCACGGCGTCTTCGCCGCAGTCCACCGCCTCCGCACGCACCCCAAGCTTGCCTAGCATGGCCACGGCCAGGGTGCGGTTGATCTTGTCGTCATCGACCACCAGCACGAGCGGAGCGTTCCTTTCCGTACCCGATGACGGATTCAGCGCCGCCGGCGTGGAGGGTGGCAAGGCGCCTGGCACGGTGTCCGGCGCGCTGCGGGGTACCTCCAGCCGCAGCTTGAACCGGAAGGCCGAACCCTTGCCCGGCTCGCTGACGACGCCAATGCCGCCGTCCATGGCTTCGCACAGGCGGGCGCAGATGGCCAGTCCCAGACCCGTGCCACCAAAGCGGCGGGTGGTGGAACTGTCCACCTGGGAAAAAGGCTTGAACAGCCGGTCGCGGCGTTCCGGCGGGATTCCGATGCCGGTGTCCGACACCTCCACGCGCAGCACCAGTTGGTCGCCCGCTTCCATCTGACCGGCAACGCGAACGCGCACATGCCCGGCTTCGGTGAACTTGATCGCGTTGCCCACGAGGTTGGACAGGATCTGCTTGAGGCGCGTGCGGTCACCACACACATGGCGGGGCAGGTCGGGTGCAAAGTCCATGGCCAGCAGCAGGCCTTTGCGTTCGGCCAGGGGCCGCAACGCTGCCATTGCGGCCTGCAGGGTGGGCTCCAGGGCGAAGCTGCGGTGTTCGAGTTCGAGCTGTCCGGCCTCGATCTTGGAGAAGTCGAGGATGTCGTTGATGAGCACCAGCAGGGTGTCACCACTGCTGCGGATGGTGTCCAGGTAGCGACGCTGCTCCTCGTTCAACGGTGTGAAATCCAGCAGTTGCACCATGCCCAGGATGCCATTCATCGGGGTGCGGATTTCATGGCTCATCATGGCCAGGAACTCGCTCTTGGCCCGTGTGGAGGCCTCGGCTCGCTCCAGCGCCAGCCGAAGTTCGGTGGTTCGCTCGGACACCTGCCGCTCGAGTCCGTCTGCCAGATTCTGCAGCTGCTGGTTGGCCTGGTAGAGCGCCAGGCTCTTGGCTTCCAGCAGGCGTTCGGCTTCCTGTCGGGCCGTGCGTTCACGCACCAGACGCCGCTCAAGCCGCTGCAACTGCTCGGCCTCGGGGGTCAGTGGCTGGTCAAGCATGACGCTCCAGGTGGAAGCGTTGGCCGTGGTCGGACGCCGAGGCGTCCCGCACCAGCCTGATCGGTTGCCCGAAATGGTCGATGCTGCCCAGTATGAGCCCTTCGGCCAGGTCCTCGAAGTGGCGGGGTGAGTGGTAGAGCAGGGTCAGGCTGCGATCGTCATGGTGCTCGACGTCGAACCGGGGCAGTTCCGCGTCGGGATACAGCTTGAGCACCTCGGCGTGGATGATGTCCTCGATGCCGGCCAGGAACTGGAACGTATCGGTCACCCCGTCGAAGAAACTGGGGTAGGCGTGCACGAATCGGCCGAAAAGGTATTGGCCGAAGGCGCGCACCAGGTCCGGTACCGGCAGGCCGCTGCGGTTCGACAGGGCGACCACCATGGCGACCATCTCATCATGCGGGTAGGTGCCGACCGCTGTGTAGGCACCACCTGAAGACAGTCGGGCATCGTCGATGATGTCGTCGACCATGTCGGCCGAGAAGGTCTGTTCGACCATGCCCAGAAACTCGGTGAAAACCACACCCTTCATGCCTTGCTCCTCACAGCTTCACAGGGCAGCACACGATGCGGACTCGTGCAAATGCCTGCCCTTTGCCGGTTACATCGGCAGCTGTCGGGAGAAATGAAGGCGGGCTTTCGGCCCGAGGGATTCAGCCCAGTCCCTGAGCGGGCTGTACGCCGGCGCGCTGGATCAGCTCGATCTTGTAGCCATCGGGGTCGGTCACAAAGGCGATGATGCTCTTGCCGCCCTTGACCGGGCCGGCTTCCCGGGTGACGTTGCCGCCGGCAGCCTTGATTTTCTCGCAGGCTGCGTAAACGTCGGGTACGCCCAGGGCAATATGGCCGTAGGCCGTGCCCAGCTCGTACTGATCGACCCCCCAGTTGTAGGTCAGTTCGATTTCAGCCTGTCCGGGATTGCCACCCTCGAAGCCCAGAAAGGCCAGCGAGTACTTGTACTCCGGGTTCTCGGAGGTGCGCAGCAGCTGCATGCCCAGCACCTGGGTGTAGAAGTCGATGGATCGCTGCAGGTTGCCTACGCGCAGCATGGTGTGAAGAAATCGCATGTCGGAACCTTGATGAGTGCCTCCTAGGGCTTGCCCGCATTATGTCGTGGCGCCGCCTGCTGGCTTGTGGTGCAGGTCAAAGACCAGGCAGGTGGTTGTGGCATGGGCATAAAGGGTTCCGTCCGGTCCGACCAGCCGGCCTTCGGCGGTAGCCAGTTGACGACCGCAGTGCACCACCTGGCCGATGGCGCGCACGCGTGGCACCTTGGGCGTCAGTGCTTTGACGATGTTCACGCTCAGTTCGGCCGTCGTGTAGGCACGCCCGGGCGGCATCATGGTGTGAACGGCGCAACCCACGGCCGAGTCGAGCAGGGTCGCAAACCAGCCGCCGTGCACCGTGCCCATCGGGTTGAGGTGTCCTGCTCCAGGTGTGCCCTGGAATACCGCTCGACCTTCGCCCACCTCGACGATCAGGAAGTCCAGGGTCTGGGCAATCGACGCAAACGGCAGCCGTCCCTCCAGCATGGCCTCCATCTGTTGCAGACCGTTCAGTCCGGCCAGCTGTTCGGGCCTGGCAGCACCCGGGCCGGGGCCCCGCTCGAGCCGCTCAAGCACGGCGGCCTCCTGGTCCAGCCAGCGTTGCAGTTCCGGGTTCATGCGGACCACTCCTAGAAGTTGCATATACATCAATTGTAGATACAATTGTCCCGATGCAACCTGTCTCCACCGCGTCAAGCCCTGTCAGGCCAAGAGGCTGCACCAACTTCAAGCTGCGGCAGCTGCTGCGCTTGGTCAGCGTCCATTACGATGCGGAAATGGCCCACGTCGGGCTCAAGACCACCCAGTACTCGCTGTTGTCCAGCATCACGGCACATGGGCCCATCCGGGCGGTTGAACTGGCCCGGGAGATGCACATGAGTGCGTCGACCTTGTCGCGAAACCTGCGGCCCCTGCTGGAGGCGGGCTGGGTGGAACAGGCTCCCGGTCCCGATGCGCGCAGCTGGCTCATCCAGGTCACGGCCCATGGCGCGGCCAAGCGCGCTGAAGCGCAGCGTCGCTGGCGCATTGCCCAGGAGGCCCTCAATGAGCGCCTGGGAGCCCGGCACGTGGCTGCGCTGCATGCGCTGATCGACGAATCGATGACCCGGCTGGAGGCGGCCTGAGCCGCGA
>JALOSH010000297.1 GCA_025458545.1 Hydrogenophaga sp. | reverse complement strand
TTCGGCGGTGGCTTCCACCGCCGAGAGCAGGTCGAGGTAGTCTTCCAGCCGCTGCATGGGCGGCATGAACACATAGAGGTGCTGGCCCTTGCCGCCCTGGGCCTTCTCGGCCTTGGGTCCGTTGGCGCGCTGCGGGTCGCGCGCCTCCACCACCAGCGCGGTGCGGGTGAGCCAGGCCGCCGATTCGTTGCGCTGAGGGAACCTGGAGGACAGGGCTTGCGCCGTGGCCGAAACCTTGCCAGGGCCGGACCCGGTGCCGGGCGTGCCACCCGAGTCACCGCCGATGGCCGTGCCTTGGGCATCGAAGTCCGAACCCTGCATCGACACCACGCCACCTTCGGCAAAACCGCCGCCGATGGTGTGGGGAGAAAACTGGTGCTTCAGCGTGGCGCCGCGCGGCAACGGATCGCGCGGTGTGTGCGGGTCTTGTTCGATGTGGTATGGGAAGTCGCCCGAAGAAACCCAGGGCAACGAATCGAGCGGCAGGCGGTAGCCCATGGGTGAATCGCCGGGCACGAGGTACATGCGCTCGTCGCGAAAGAACCAAGGTCCGGTGGACCATTGCGTGCCGCTGACGCGGTGGTAACTGCTCTTGGTATTGCTGGACTGCGGGCCAGTGGTATCGGCATGCAGTGGGAGCACATAGCCCACGGTGGCGTCCAGGCCTTGGGTGAACACGCGGCGCAGGCGGGCGCGCTCCAGTTCGTCGTCGAGCTTGGCGTCGAACGGGTCCACGTTCACCGGCAGGCGGCGCTCGCGCCACAGGTAGTACCAGGTGTCTTCAAAGCCGGGGGTGATGTACTGCGTGGACAGGCCGAGTTTGCGCGCCAGGGTCTGGGTGAAGCGCTGGGCGTCTGTGGCGTCGTACCGGGCCACATCGCGCTCGTCGGCCAGCAGGGCGGGGTTGTGCCAGCAGGCTTCTCCATCGGCGCGCCAGAACACCGACAGCGCCCAGCGCGGCAGCTGTTCGCCGGGGTACCACTTGCCCTGGCCCATGTGCACGAAGCCGCCATTGCCGTAACGCTCGCGCAGGCGGCCCAGCAGCTCGGTGGCGTAGCCGCGCTTGGTGGGCCCGAGGGCGTCGGTGTTCCACTCGGCGGCGTCGCGGTCGGTCACGGCCACGTAGGTCGGCTCGCCGCCCATGGTGAGCCGCACGTCGTGTTTCACCAGATCGGCATCGACCTGGCGGCCCAGCGCGACCACACTGGCCCACTGCTCTTCGGTGTAGGGCTTGGTCACTCGCGGCGATTCGTAGACCCGGGTCACGCCCATGTGGTGCTCGAACTCGACCTCGCACTTGTCCATGGCGCCTTCCACCGGCGCGGCGCTCGAAGGCTGTGGCGTGCAGGCCAGGGGAATGTGGCCTTCACCGGCCAGCAGGCCCGAGGTCGGGTCCAGCCCGATCCAGCCCGCGCCGGGCAGGAACACCTCGCACCAGGCGTGCAAATCGGTGAAGTCTTTTTCGGGGCCGCTGGGGCCGTCGATGCTTTTCACGTCGGGCGCGAGCTGGATCAGGTAGCCCGAGACGAAACGCGCCGCCAGACCCAGGTGGCGCAGCATCTGCACCAGCAACCAGCCGGTGTCGCGGCACGAACCGCTCTTGAGCGTGAGCGTCTGTTCGGGCGTCTGCACCCCCGGCTCCATGCGGATGGAGTACGAAATGTCGCGCTGGAGCATCTGGTTCACATCGACCAGGAAGTCGATGGTGCGGCGCTTTTTCAGGTCCACCTTGGCCAGGTAGGCCATGAGCAGGTCGCTCTTGGGCCCGGTGACCAGGTAGGGTGCCAGCTCCTGTTTTTGGAGCGCGTCGTAGCTGAAGGGGTACTCCTCGGCGCGCGGCTCCAGGAAGAAGTCGAACGGGTTGTGCACCGCCATCTCGACCACCAGATCGATCGTGACCTTGAACTCGGTGGTGGGCTCGGGGAACACCAGGCGGGCCTGGTAGTTGGCGAACGGGTCCTGCTGCCAGTTGATGAAATGGCCGACGGGCTCGATCTTCTGGGAGTAGGACAGCACCTTGGTGCGGCTGTGCGGCGCGGGGCGCAGCCGGATCACCTGCGGGCCGAGTTTGACCAGCCGGTCGTACCGATAATGGGTGATGTGACTCAGGGCAACGTGGATGGCCATGCTCGGGGATCTTTCAACAGGGAGCGATACAACAATGGGTCCGCAGGCACCATGGCCGACTGCGCGGTTGGCTGCCATGCTAGCAAGAGCCGCGCCACAGCCTGATGACAACGCCGCCGGGTGCGGGTGGGGCGGGCGCGCATGACGCGGTCGCGCCTGGCGCTCGCCTGGGTGCCTGGCTGGGTGCTGGGCGTGGCCTTGCAGCTGCAGCAGGCCGCGTTGTGGCCACTGGCCTGGTACGCGGGTGTGTTGGCGCTCGGTCTGGCGCTCGCCGCGGTGGGGCTGCGCTGGAACCGAGCCGCGATCGCCCTGACGCTGGCCGTGGCGGCTGGTGCGCTGGTGGGGGCCGGGCTCACCGGGGTTCGGGCGGCGCATTTTGCGTCGAAGGCACTGGACCCGGCTCTGCAGGGCTTGGACATCGAGCTCACCGGGCGCATCGCCGCGCTGCCGCAGCGCAGCCCCGACAGCGTGCGTTTCGAGTTCCAGGTCGAATCGGCCCTCCACCAAGGCCAGCCGGTGCGCCTGCCGCCCTTGCTGCAGCTGGGTTGGTACCAGCGCGGTGACGCCGCGGACGCGCCCCGCTGGAGGGCCGGTGACCGCTGGCGCTTCACCGTGCGGCTGCGCAGCCCGCACGGCCACGCCAACCCGCACGGCTTCGACCGCGAGCGCTGGCTGTGGGAAAACGGCATCGGCGCCACCGGCTACGTGCGCAACGGTCCGCGCGATCCGGCACCGCAGCACCTGGGCGCCAGTGGCTGGCATCCGCTGGAGCGGGCGCGCCAGTGGGTGAGCGAGCGCATCGTGCAGCGCGTAGAAGACCCGCGCAGCGCGGGCGTGCTGGCCGCGCTGGTGGTGGGCGACCAAAGCGCCATCGACACCAGCGACTGGGCGCTGTTTCGCACCACCGGCGTGGCCCACTTGATGAGCATTTCGGGACTGCACGTGACCATGTTCGCCTGGCTCGCCACCCTGGTGGTGGGCGCGCTGTGGCGGCGTGCGGGCTGTGCCCGCCCCGGGCTCCTGCTGGCGGTGCCGGTACCGGTGGCCGCCGGTGTGGGGGGCGTCGGGCTGGCCTTGTTGTACGCATTGTTCTCGGGTTGGGGTGTGCCTTCGCAGCGCACGGTGCTGATGCTCGCGCTGGTGGTGGGGCTGCGCCTGCTCGGGCGGCAGTGGCCCTGGTTACCGCTGTGGGGGCTGGCCATGGGGCTGGTGCTGCTGCTCGATCCGTGGGCGCTGCTGCAGCCGGGCGGCAGGGCGCCCGCAACGCCTGGGCCTGGCGGCACTCGGCCTGCTGCGCGAGCAGGCGGTGGTGACGGTGGCGCTGGCGCCGCTGTCGCTGCTGCTGTTTGGCCAGTTTTCGGTGGTCGGCCTGGTCGCCAACCTCCTCGCGATTCCGTGGGTCACACTGGTGGTGACGCCTTTGGCGATGCTGGGCGTGATGCTGCCGGTGCTATGGGACGCAGCGGCTCTGGCCGTGCACGGCCTGGGCCTGTGGCTGGCCTGGCTGGGGCAATGGCCCTGGGCGGCGGTGTTCCGCGCCATCCCGCCGCTGCCGCTCGCGCTGGCCGGGGTGATGGGGGCCGCGCTGCTGGTGTTGCGCCTGCCCTGGGCGCTGCGTTCGGCGGGGCTGGTGCTGTTGTGGCCAGTGCTGGCCTGGCAGCCGCCGCGCCCGCCGCCGGGCGAGTTCGAGCTGCTCGCCATCGATGTGGGGCAGGGCAGTGCGGTGGTGGTGCGCACCGCGGGCCACAGCCTGCTGTACGACACCGGACCGAGGTACTCCCCGGTGAGCGACGCCGGCCAGCGCGTGGTGGTGCCGCTGCTGCGCG
>JALOSH010000296.1 GCA_025458545.1 Hydrogenophaga sp. | reverse complement strand
GGTTTCCTCGGGCACCAGTTGCGTGGCCAGGTAGGCGGACCACTCGGCATCGATGGTCTTGCGCGCATCGTCGATCGATTTCAATGCCGCATCCCGGGTGAAGATGCCGTCGCGGAACTTGTGCGCAGCATCGACGATGTTGACCGCGTACATGTCACTGACGACCTTGATCTGCCTGAGGGGCACGACGCGGTCGGCGTACAGGGACTGCATGTTCCCGGAAGCGGCCCTCGACGTCATCAGGCCGTAGCCGGCAATGCCCACCAGGACCAGCACAAACACGCCACACAGCAGCCACAGGCGCGTGGCAATTTTCATGGGTTGCTTCACCGATCTACCCCTTCGCTTCAAAAAGGCTTTGGACGACAGACCTCGCCCAAGGTTGACCGGTGAGACTTCTTATTGTGAGTACGCACCAGTAAGTGAAATTACATCGATTTCATCGGCCTGTCATTGGTTGACTTGAACGGTATTTCGGGTCCAATTTGACCGGTCATCGGTCAAGGGGTACCGGCACAGGGCGTTCAGACCATCACTTTTAGTTGATGTCTAAAGTATTTTCGAATTGTTGGGAATAACCGACACCACAGGTTTTTCACGGGTGCTAACTTCACAGCCCATGAAACACCATCTCCCACGCTCCGCCGCTGCTCGGGTCGCTGCCCCCCGAGGGGGCGCTTTTCATCTTGGGACGGCCCGGCGATGAAAAAGCTCACCCCCCCACGCTCCGCCGCTGCGCGGGTCGCTGCCCCCCGAGGGGGCGCTTTTCATCTTGGGACGGCCCGGCGATGAAAAAGCTCTGGGACATCTCCCCCCCTGTGCATGCCGGTTCGCCGGTGTTTCCGGGCGACACGGTGTACGGCCAGCAGTGGATGGCCCGCATCGGCCCTGGCTGCCCGGTCAACGTCAGTGCCATCACGCTCAGCCCGCACGTGGGCGCCCACGCCGACGCGCCCCTGCACTACGACCCCGATGGCGCCGCGATGGGCGCGGTGTCGCTGGACGCCTTCTTGGGTCCTTGCCGGGTGATCCACGCGATCGGCTGCGGCCCGCTGGTGCAGCCCGCGCACGTGCAGCACGCCCTGGCCGGACTGCCGCCGCGGCTGTTGGTGCGCGTGTACGAACGCATGCCGCAGGACCGGTTCGACGACGCGCTACCCGCCTTCGCACCCGCAACGGTGGAACTCCTGGCCAACCATGGCGTGGTCCTGATCGGCATCGACAGCGCCAGCATCGACCCCGCCAGCAGCAAGACGTTGGACAGCCATCAGGTGATCCGCCGGCGCGGCCTGCGCGTGCTGGAGAACCTGCTGCTCGACGACGTGCCCGAAGGTGACTACGAGCTGATCGCCCTGCCCCTGAAGCTCAGCACCTGCGACGCCAGCCCGGTGCGGGCTGTGCTGCGCGAGCTGTGAACACATCCATGGAGAACAACCGATGACGACAACACTTGAGGATTGCCAGGTCCTGGACGCGGCCGACCCGCTTCGTGGTCTGCGCGCGCAATTCAACATCCCTGCCGGCACCATCTACCTGGACGGCAACTCGCTGGGCGTGATGCCCGCCAGAGCGCCGGCCCGGGTGGCCGAAGTGGTGACCCAGGAATGGGGCACCGACCTGATCCAGAGCTGGAACAAGCACGGATGGTTCCAGATGCCGGGCCGTGTGGGCGACAAGATCGCGCGCCTGATCGGCGCCGGCCGCGGCGAGGTGGTGGCCACCGACAGCACCTCGGTCAACCTGTTCAAGGTGCTGAGCGCGGCCATGAACATCGCCGCCGCCGACGCGCCGCAGCGCAAGCGCATCGTGAGCGAGCGCAGCAACTTCCCGACCGACCTCTACATCGCCGAGGCGCTGTGCAAGCAGCACGGCATGGAACTGGTGCTGGTCGAGCCCGAGGAGATCGCGGCCTCGCTGACCGCCGACGTGGCCATCCTCATGCTCACGCACGTGAACTACCGCACCGGCGCGATGCACGACATGGCGGCCGTGACCGCCGCGGCACACGCCGAGGGCATCCTGGCGGTGTGGGACCTGGCGCACAGCGCGGGCGCGGTGCCGGTGGAGCTGAAGAAGGCCAGGGCCGACTTCGCGGTGGGCTGCGGCTACAAGTACCTCAACGGCGGCCCGGGCGCCCCGGCCTTCGTGTGGGTGAATCCGCTGCACGCCGACCGCTTCTGGCAGCCGCTGGCCGGCTGGTGGGGCCACGCGGCGCCGTTCGCCTTCACGCCCGACTACCAGCCGGCGCCGGGCATCACACGCTACCAGTGCGGCACGCAACCCATGATCAGCCTGGCCGCGCTGGAATGCGGCGTGGACACCGTGCTGGGCGCCGAGTCCGTCGGCGGCATGGCCGCGCTGCGCGCCAAGTCGCTGGCGCTGACGGACCTGTTCATCGCACTGGTGCAAGAGCGCTGCGCGGGTCACGGCCTGGGCCTGGCGACGCCGCGCGAGCACGCCCAACGCGGCTCTCAGGTGTGTCTGACCCGCGACGAAGGCGCGTATGCCATCGTGCAGGCGCTGATCGCGCGCGGCGTGATCGGCGACTTCCGCGCCGGCGACGGTGGGCGCCACAAGGACATCCTGCGCTTCGGCTTCACGCCGCTGTACATCGGCTTTGTTGACGTTTGGAACGCGGTTGAACACCTGAAACAGGTGCTCCAATCGGGCGAGTGGAAACGCCCGGAGTTCCACCAGAAACATGCCGTGACCTGAGAGGAAACGCCATGACCTGCCCCTATCACGACCAGCCAGTCACCTCGGCCACCGAGGCCATCGTGCGCGACGAGAAGCCGCAGCTGGATTTCAGCCGCGACATGAGCTATGGCGACTACCTGCAGCTCGACGCCATCCTGACGGCGCAGAAGCAGCTGTCGCCCGCGCACGACGAGCTGCTGTTCATCGTGCAGCACCAGACCAGCGAACTGTGGATGAAGCTGATGCTGCACGAGCTGACCGCCGCCATCCGCAACATCGCCAACGATGAACTCAACGCGGCCTTCAAGCAGATGGCCCGCGTCTCGAAGATCATGGAGCAGCTGGTGCACGCCTGGGATGTGCTGGCGACCATGACGCCGCCCGAGTACAGCGCGATCCGGCCCTACCTCGGCCACTCCAGCGGCTTCCAGAGCTTCCAGTACCGCTGCATCGAGTTCGCGATGGGCAACAAGAACGCGGCCATGCTCAAGCCGCACGCGCACCACCCGGATCGGGCAGCCATGGTGCAGGCGGCCTACGAGGCGCCCTCGCTGTACGACGAGAGCCTGCGCCTGCTGGCGCGCCGGGGCATCGCGGTGCCGGCCTCGCATCTGGAACGCGACTGGACCCAGCCCTACGAGGCCAGCGAGGCGGTCGAACAGGCTTGGCTCACCGTCTACCGCGACCCGAAGCAGCACTGGGACCTGTACCAGCTCGGCGAGGAGCTCACCGATCTGGAAGACGCCTTCCGCCTCTGGCGCTTCCGCCATGTGACCACTGTGGAGCGCGTGATCGGCTTCAAGCGCGGCACCGGCGGCACCGGCGGCGTCAGCTACCTGCGCAAGATGCTGGACGTGGTGCTGTTCCCGGAGATCTGGACATTGCGC
>JALOSH010000295.1 GCA_025458545.1 Hydrogenophaga sp. | reverse complement strand
CCGCGCACCACGGTGGGCTGGAAGGGGCTGATCAACGACCCCTACCTCGATGAGAGCTACCGCATCGACGAAGGCCTGCGCATCGCGCGCCAGCTGCTGATCGAGATCAACCGCCTGGGGCTTCCGGCCGGTAGCGAGTTCCTGGACGTGATCAGTCCGCAGTACATCGGTGACCTGATCAGCTGGGGTGCCATCGGCGCGCGCACGACCGAGAGCCAGGTGCACCGCGAGCTGGCCTCGGGCCTGTCGGCGCCGATCGGTTTCAAGAACGGGACCGACGGCAATATTCGCATCGCCACCGACGCGATCCAGGCCGCAGCGCGCGGGCACCATTTCCTGTCGGTTCACAAGAACGGTCAGGTGGCCATTGTGCAGACCAACGGCAACAAGGACTGCCACGTCATCCTGCGCGGCGGCAAGGCGCCCAATTACGACGCCACCCATGTGGCCGCCGCGGTGAAGGACCTGGAAGCAGCCAAACTCGCGCCGCGCCTGATGGTGGACTGCAGCCACGCCAACAGCAGCAAGCAGCATGAAAAGCAGCTCGACGTGGCCCGCGACATCGGCCAGCAAATCGCCTCGGGTTCGAAAAGCGTCTTTGGCGTCATGATCGAAAGCCACATTGAAGCGGGGGCGCAGAAATTCACACCCGGAAAAGACGAAGTGGGCCAACTCGAATACGGCAAAAGCATCACCGATGCTTGTCTGGGCTGGGGCGATTCGCTGCAGGCGCTGGAGGTGCTGTCCCAGGCCGTCCGGTCGGCACAGAAGGCCGCCCATCGCTGACCGGTGGTTGAGGCTGGGTTGAGAAATCACACGGTTCCATCTTTTTGATCTGCGGTGTGCACGCCACACAACCATGGTGCAGGCTCAAGCGTTTGATAATCTGTGCCGTGCGTCGATAAAAGTCGTTGAGGTCCCCTGCGGTCGGCCACCCCGGCAGACCAGGTGTCCGTGGAGTCCCTGTGGAGCAGCCGGTATTGCGATTGGGTTTGTTGGGGTTCGCCGATCCGGTGGGCTTGCGCCTGCAGGCCTGGGCCGCCCAGTCCCAGCCAGGCTGGCCCGAATGGCGCACCGCCGACCCTCACCTGGCCGACGCCTGGATGATCAGCGGCCAGTCGGTGGATGTGCTGGGTCGCGATGCCGTCGTGATCTGCCACCCGCACGGCACGGGGGAGCGTCTCACCCTCAACCGCGCCGAGGTGGACCGCCCTCTGGCGTTTGCCGCACCGCTGCCCGAAGGCTTCGCCTCGGCCGAGTTCTTTGAAGCCGAGGACGAAGCCAGCGTGCGCCAGCGGCTGCAGCGGTTCGAAGCCTGGCTGCGGCCCTTGCGCAGCCAGTTTGCGCTGGGCGCCCAGCTGGTGGAACGGCTCAGTCAGCACAAAAGCGGGGTGGTGCATGTCATGCACGAGAGCAAGTTGCTGGCCGTGATCGACCTCGACCGCTGGCAGACCGGCTTGTTCATTCCAGCGCGCCCGGTGGACCTGGCCATGGCCGAGTGGGTGCGCCGTCCCGCACTGGCGCGCGACATTCCGTCGTCGTTCATGCGTTTGCCCCTGCACCGGGTGATGTGGACCTATGCGGTGCGCACCCGGCGCGACGTGCTGCCGAAACGCTACCGGCAGCAAACCATCCATCTGAGACGGGTGCCGCCCCTGCCGGCCCGCTGGTTTGACGAGCTGCACCTGCAGATCATGCGCGAGCTGATGGCGCAGCCCGCCCGGTTCGACGAGCTGCAACTGCGCACCGGTGCGCCCGCCGAGGAGTTGGCGCACCACCTGGCTGCGTTGTACTTTGCCGGTGGACTGACCACCGATGCCGACAGCGCGCGGCGTGCCGAAGCCACCACCCGCCGAGCCATGGTGGCCCTGCAGTTCGATCAGGTGGACCACGACACCGAGCTGACCCGCACCGGGCATTCGGATCAGGTGGCGCCGTCCAGCATCTTGCGCGACGCCCTGCATTCGCCGCTGCGTGTGACCATCCAGAAAGAAGCGGCCAGCGGCGACGAGCTTTGATCTGGCGCAGGGCTGCCGTGGACTGGCAAGGCACAATCCAGCGGTCTCTTGGGCCGATTCAAGGAGCAGCCAACATGCGCAGTCAAGTCACCGTGACCTGGGGAGAGCCTTCGGTTTACTGTTTTGACCTCGAAGAGGTGCAGCCGATGCCGCACGACCAGGCGCGCGTCTGGCTCGACGAACAGTTCGCCGCGCTGCACTGCGAGCCCATCCGGCTGACCGGCAAGGTGCTCACGGCCGACAAGGTGCTGTGTGTGGCCCAAGCGGCCGGCGAAGAGCGTTTCCGCGATGCGGTCCACCATAGCTGGGCGATGGCGTTTGCGCGGGCGACCAGCGCGGCGTTGGCCAAACCGGTGGTCTCGGTCGACGTACCCGGCCTCACGCTGGGCTATTGAGTCACGTCGCCAGGGCTTTCAGCAATCGGGCGTGCACACCGCCGAAACCACCGTTGCTCATGCAGACGATGTGATCGCCGGGCTGAGCGGCGCTGCCGACCTGGGCCACCAGTTCGTCGATGGAGAGCGCCACCTGGGCGCGATTCCCCATGGAACGCAAGGTTTCGGCGGCATCCCAGTCCAGTCCGCCCGCGTGGCAGAAAGAAAGGTCGGCCGCCTCCAGGCTCCAGGGCAGCTGTGATTTCATGGTGCCCAGCTTCATGGTGTTGCTGCGCGGCTCGAAAACCGCCAGGATGCGCCCGTTGTCGCCGTCCGCCCGCAGCTTGCGTTGCAGCCCGTCGAGCGTGGTGCGGATGGCCGTGGGGTGGTGGGCGAAGTCGTCGTACACCGTGACCACACCCCCGCCGCGCGCGACCTGACCACGCACTTCCATGCGGCGGCGCACGTTCTGGAAACCGCCCAGCGCGCGGGCCGCATCGGCCGGAGCCACGCCCACGTGTTCAGCCGCCGCGATGGCGGCCAGCGCATTCAGCTGGTTGTGCACACCCGTGAGCGCCCACTCCACACGCGCCACTTTCTCGCCACGCTGCAGCACGTCAAAGGCATGGGGTTCACCCACGGCTGTGAAATCGCTCACCGCGGCCCCGAAGCTGCGCACCTCGCTCCAGCAGCCCTGGTGCAACACCCGCTCCAGGCTTTCCTCCAGGCCGTTGGTGACCACCCGGCCAGAGCCCGGCACGGTGCGGATCAGGTGGTGGAACTGCCGCTCGATAGCCTTGAGATCGTCGAAGATGTCGGCGTGGTCGAACTCCAGGTTGTTCAGGATCGCGGTGCGCGGGCGGTAGTGCACGAACTTGCTGCGTTTGTCGAAGAAGGCCGTGTCGTACTCGTCGGCCTCGATCACGAACAGGGGTTGGCGGGGCGGCTGTGAGCTCTGCTCCGTGTCCCCCGCCCGCTGCGCAGGCTCCTCCTTTACCTGCGCAGAGCGCACAGCCGCCCCGCCGCCGAGGCGGGCCGAGACACCAAAATTCATCGGCACACCACCCACCAGAAAACCCGGCTGCAGTCCGGCGGATTCCAGCACCCAGGCCAGCATGGAGGTGGTGGTGGTCTTGCCGTGTGTACCCGCCACCGCCAGCACATGGCGGCCCTGCAACACGTGTTCGGCCAGCCACTGCGG
>JALOSH010000294.1 GCA_025458545.1 Hydrogenophaga sp. | reverse complement strand
TGACCATGCGCAACCTCGACATCACCGACACGCGCGCCAAGCTTGGCATCTACGCCCACACCGGCCTGCTGTCCATGGGCGACGGCACGGCGGAGATCTTCAAGCTTGAAGGCGGCAAGTAAGCGCTTCGGCTCTCACAAAAAAACGGCCCCTCGTGGGCCGTTTTGCTTGCTGCGTCATTTACTCGCTGGCCAACCGGGCGCAATCGGTCGGGAGCGAAGCCCCTAAGATCTTGGAAAACAACTGAAGACAGGGAGTGCATGCGCCATTTCGACCCCAACGGCCCCGACATGGGCTTTGACCCCGAGTTCCCCGCAGCGCTGGACGACCGGCTGCGCTTGAGAACCTGGCGCGCCCGCCACCTCGCCCCATGCGCAATACCGCCGGGTGCTGAAGGTCTCGGCGGTGCACGTCTAACTCACCTATCCCTTCGTGCTCTCCTGGTCCCTGCTCGAAGCGCTGGCCAGTGGCTGTGCGGTGGTCGCTTCGGACACCGCGCCCGTGCGCGGGGTGATTCGGTGTGGGGAGAACGGGTGGCTGGTGGACTTCTGTGATGAAAGCCAGATCGTCGATGCGGTGCTCAAGGTGCTGTCCGATCCATCCGGAATGCGGGCCATGCGGCGGGCGGCGGTGGAGTCGGTCAAAGAGAGATTTGCGCAGGCTGCCGGGACTGCGGGTTATCTGGATGGCTTGGACTTGAAGGCTTGCCCGACTGCAATGATGAAACCAGTCAACGAAATTTCAGCGGAGGAGATATGAACGAACGGACGATGGGCATTGTTTTGGAGGGTGCTTCATGATTCGACGAATTCGAAACGGCCTGTTGATAAGCGTTGCGGTGTTTCTGCTCAGTTCTTGCAGCAAGACCGTGAAGTGGGAAGAAGAGGTGCCGCTCAATACCGGGGAGGTGATTTGGGTTGAGCGAGTTGATTCCTACGAGAGGGTCTTGGTGGATCATGGACTTTCTCTTGGGTGGGGCTGAAATCCCGGTCTTACAGCTTTTCGTGGCACGGGCAGCACTTTCAATTTATCCCAAAACAGAAGCTGCCAGGACCAATTATGATTCTTGCTTACCCGAGTACGAAAGCTATCTCCATCATTGATAGCGCTTGGCCAATTTGCGAAGGCTATGGCGAGTTCTTATGGAAAAATGGAAATTGGGAGTTGCAGAAAGAGATTAACCGCCAAATAGTCGGAAGACCGAGAAACGTCATGAGTTACTATTTAGAAAGGGCCGGCGATATACCAGCCAGGGTGACTCAAGAATGGATACGCAAACAGCGATTTGACTTGCCTCAGCGCGGCGGATTTGACTTATTTCTCCCTGCTTCCAAGGTTTCTAAAAATTGCTCAGGAGGAAATTAACTATGGAATAGGGGTCATGAAATTGGTGAAATCGGGGTCAAATTCAAATGTCACAAGCATCAGCTCTTGCCTTCTGACTGCCAGACGTCCCCTGTTCGTTCCCGAGTGTGAGATGAAATGACTTTCCAGATAAACCGACCAATACGAACGGCAAGGCCTCAACTCTCGGACCCCGAGAAGAAGCAACGCATGGCTCCCGGTTTGCACCCAGCCTGAGTCCAAGCCTTGAGCATCCGTGACCCTTTCCCAGATAGCCTTCGCGCCCTGGCGCTGTTGGGCGTTTTGCTGATCAACGCCGCAGGCTACTTGAGCGGACCCTTGGGCCCGGTGCTGGGGGAACACGCGGCAGGCACTGGGGGCGCCACCCTGGCGTTGCAGGGCTTTTACGCTTTTGGCGTGCAGGGCAAGGCCCTGCCGATCCTCGCCTTTCTGTTCGGCATGGGCCTGGTGATGGCGCAGCGAGGCCAACCCGCCGCTACAGCCACGGACCGGGCGCGGCGCCGCCAGAAGTGGCTGCTGCTGCTGGGCGTGCTGCATGGCGTGTTCATTTATTTTGGTGACATCCTCACCATGTACGCGCTGGTCGGCTGGCTGCTGCTGAAGCACGTTCGCATGCCCTGGAACCGGCTGCGCGGGCAGTTGCGCCGAGCCCTGGTCTGGGCTGTGGTGTTCGCGGTCGGCACCGTGGCGCTGACCGGTCTGATGCTGATGGGGGCCGCTGAAACGGGTACCGATCCAGAACCCAGCTTCGCGCAAGTGGCCCGTTGGACCGAGTTCTGGTCGCTGAACCTGGTGGGCTACCTGATCATCCAGTCGGGCACCCTTCTATTGGCCATTCCCTTGCTGCGCCTGCTGATGCTGGCGGGCATTGCCGCTGCGCGCCTGCGATGGCTGACCCACCCGCGCTGGCAGGGCCAACGCCAGCGGCTGCTGCGGGCGTGGGCTTGGCCGGCGCTGCTGCTCAACGCGGCCTACGGCCTGAGTTACATGCATTTCGCGGGTCACCGGGACGCGCAGGGCATGGTGGAAGTGCTGGGCTATTCCGTCGGCCCGCTGTTGTCGATGGTGATGGTGACCGCGCTGGCACAGCACGCACGCAGCGCGCCCTGCCTGCTGGCGCTGGCGCCTCTGGGTCAGCGCACGCTGACGCTGTACATCGGCCACGGCCTGCTGTGCGTGCTGCTGTTCAGCGGCGTCGGTCTGGGTTGGCAGTCGGGCTTGGGCGGCATGCTGGTGTTCTCGCTGCTGCTGTGGACCACGGCCTGGGTGCTGGCAAAGGCCAGCGGCCACCACCGCTGGCCGCTGGAGGCCTGGCTGGGGAAGGTGGCGGGGCGGTGAGAAGGCGGACGTCGGTTCCTTCTTGGTTCGCAGTGAGGACACCGGAACGAACCTGAAAACACCGCTGGTTGCCAAGGTCCCATTTTGGGACTATATTTCAAGCCATGCGCGTGATTGCCGTGTCCACCCTTCGAGCTTTCTGGGAGCGACATCCTGACGCCGAGCAGCCGCTCAGAGCTTGGTACGAAGAAGCGACCAGCGCGACCTGGGGCCAGCCCGCTGACATCAAGGCACAGTACCGCACCGCCAGCGTGCTGAAGAACCGTCGTGTGGTCTTCAACATCAAAGGCAATGAATACCGGCTGATCGTGGCCATTGCCTACAAACTGCAGATCGTCTACGTCAAATTCATCGGCACCCACAAGGCATACGATGCCGTGGACGCTGAAACCATCGAGTCGGTCTGACCGGCCAAGGAGAACCGCATGGACATTCGCCCCATCCACACCGAAGCCGACTACAAGGCCACCCTCAAGGAGATTTCGGCCCTGATGGAGTCCGACCCTGATCTGGGCACGCCGGAGGGTGATCGTCTGGACATCCTGACCACGCTGGTGCAGGCCTACGAAGCCAAGCACGTGCCCATCCTTGCACCGGATCCGGTGGAGGCCATCAAATTCCGGATGGAGCAAAGCGGCCTGTCCGTCAAGGATCTTGAACCGATGATTGGCAAGAGCAACCGCGTCTACGAAGTGCTGAACCGCAGGCGTCCGTTGACGCTGGCCATGATTCGCCGGCTTCTCGTACACCGCCGCGTTGCCCACGCTCTTGCCTTTCCAGCCGCAGGCGTCGATCAGCCAACCGGCGGCGAGCTTGATGCTGCCGTCGGCCATGGGGTAGTGCACCACCTTGGGCTCGCGCGCGATGATGTCGGCGCACTGGTCGGCCGTCACCGTCGGGTTCTTGAAGAAGCTGCCGGCGTTGCCGATGACGGCCGGGTCGGGCAGTTTGGCGCGGCGGATGGCGACCACCCAATCGAAGATCTGCTGCGCGCTGGGCGCGTGGTTGCCGGTCTCGGCCATCTTGCGCTCCAGGTCCAGGTAACCGAGCACCGGCTTCCAGGGTTTGGGCAGCAAAAAGCGCACGCGGGTGATGAGCGCGCGCCCGGCCAGGCCGAAGCCGCGCGCATCGGACGGTGCGTGCTTGAAGACCGAGTCGCGGTAGCCGAAGCCGCACTGCGCGGCGTCCAGCGTGAAGGTTTTGCCGGTGTGCAGGTCGACGGCGTCGAGCGAATGGAAGCGGTCTTGCAGCTCCACGCCATAGGCGCCGATGTTCTGCACCGGCGATGCACCGACCGGTTTTCCAGCCCCGGCCAGCCTTGTTCCAGCGTCCAGGCCACGAAGGCGTGCCAGTTCTCGCCGGCACCCGCTTCCACCAGCCAGCCTTTGGGCGTTTCTTCCAGCAGGCGGAGGCCCGGGATGTCGACCTTCAGCACCAGGGGTTTGACGTCGCCGGTGATCACCAGGTTGCTGCCGCCACCGAGCACGAACACCGGAGCGGTGGGCGACGGTGTGACCCATTCCGGGCTGGCCATGAGGGCGGCCAGGTCGGCTTCTGAACGCAGGCGGGCGAGGCGTTGTGCACGCGCCGCGATGCCAAAGGTGTTGAGCGGCTGGAGCGCCACATTGTTCTCGACTAACATCGGT
>JALOSH010000293.1 GCA_025458545.1 Hydrogenophaga sp. | reverse complement strand
ATTGCAGGCCTGGAAGCTGGTGCGCAAGCGGCACCTGCCCGGCGACCGCCGCGAATACTTCGAAGCCCCGGAAGACGAGTGGGAAATCTTCCGGGTGCTGGCCACCGAGCGCCGACGACGCGAAATCGAACCCACGCTGTCGATGTTGCGGGGTGCGCTGCTGGCCACGCCCGACAACGAAGCCGAACGGCACGCGCAGGCGCGGATGCGCGAAATGCACGACCTGATCGAGCGTCTGATGTCCTGGTTTGACGACGTACAAAAACTCCAGCCCGAGACCGCGATGCGCCTGATGGACCTGGGTTCCAAGGTCACGAAAGTGCTCGATCTGCGCGACGCACTAACCGGCAAGGGCCGCGCCCGGAAAGCCGACAAAGGGGGCAGCACCAGCCCCACCGACGCATAAACCTCATTGAAGAAAGACCGGTCATGGACTTCGACGCGCGACCCGGCCTGGGAAGAGGCCTACTACTTCTGGACCAAGGTGTTCGCCCTGACCTTCGCGCTGGGCGTGGTCTCGGGCATCGTGATGAGCTTTCAGTTCGGCACCAACTGGCCCGGCTTCATGGAACGCACCGGCAACATCTCGGGCCCGCTGCTGGGCTACGAAGTGCTGACCGCCTTTTTCCTGGAGGCAAGCTTCCTGGGCATCATGCTGTTCGGCCGGGGTCGGGTGAGCGAGCGGGTGCACATGACCGCCACCTTCCTGGTGGCGGTGGGCACCACGCTGTCGGCGTTCTGGATCCTGAGCCTGAACTCCTGGATGCACACGCCCGCCGGTTACGAAATCGTCAACGGCCAGTTCATCCCCACCGACTGGCTGGCGGTGGTCTTCAACCCGTCATTCCCCTACCGGCTGGCCCACAAGCTGCTCGCCTCGGCGCTGACGGCCTCCTTCCTGATCGCCGGTCTGTGCGCCTGGCAGCTGCTCAAAGGCAGCGCCACGCGCGGCACCCACAAAGCGCTGCGCGCCGCGGTGTTCACCGCCGCCACCGTCATGCCTTTGCAATTCCTGGCTGGAGATCTGCACGGCCTGAACACCCTGGAACACCAGCCCGCCAAGGTCGCGGCCATGGAAGGCATCTGGGAAACGCAACGCGGCGCGCCGCTCACGCTGTTCGGCATCCCCGACGAGCAAGAACGCACCACGCACTTCGCGATCGAGATCCCCAAGCTCGCCAGCCTGATCCTGACGCACGAGCTGGACGGCGAGATCCAGGGCCTCAACGAGTTCAAAGGCTCGCACCCGCCGGTGGCGCCGGTGTTCTACGCCTTCCGCGTGATGGTGGGCGTGGGCACGCTCATGCTGCTGGTGGCCGGTTTCGCCGCCTGGCGACTGTGGAAGCAGCGCCAACAAACCGAGGTGACGCTGCCTCGGCCGCTGCTGTGGGTGCTCTCGGGCATGGCGTTTTCTGGCTGGGTGGCCACGCTCGCCGGCTGGTACGTGACCGAAATCGGTCGCCAGCCCTACCTGGTCTATGGCCTGATGCGCACCAGCGAAGCCGCCACCACGGTGCCACCGGCCCACATCGCACTCACGCTCACCGCCTACTTCATCGTCTACGGCCTGCTGCTGGTGACCTACGTCGGGGTCTTGAAATACATGGCTGAGAACCCGAAGCAACACGCATCCCCGTCGCCCAAAGGCGCTGTGCTGGGCAAAGCGGGTGTCTGATGGGCGAACCGCTCCCGATCCTCACGACCTTGAAAGACACACATGACCTGGGCTGAATTCCTCCCGCTGTTCTTCCTTGCCGTGATGGGCCTGTCGCTGCTGGCCTATGTGGTGCTTGACGGCTACGACCTGGGCGTTGGCCTGCTGCTGCCGCTGGCGCAAGACAGCGAAAAAGACACCATGATCGCCAGCATCGGTCCGTTCTGGGACGCCAACGAAACCTGGCTGGTGCTGGGCGTGGGCGTGTTGCTGGTCGCGTTTCCGTTTGCGCACGGCCTGGTGCTGCAGGCGCTGTACCTGCCGGTCGCGGTGATGCTGATCGGTCTCATCTTGCGCGGCGTGGCGTTCGACTTTCGTGTCAAGGCGCCCACGCGCTACAAGCCGTTCTGGAACCGCGCCTTCTTCGCCGGCTCGCTCATGGCCTCGGCCGCCCAGGGCTGGATGCTGGGCAGCTACATCACCGGCTTTTCGCCCGGCGCGCTGGGCTGGGCCTTCAGCCTGGGCATTGCCCTGACCTTGCCGGCGGCCTATGTGCTGCTGGGCGCGGGCTGGCTGATCATGAAAACCGAGGGCGATTTGCAGCTGCGCGCGGTGCACTGGGCACGCCGGGTGGTGTGGCCCATGGCCGCGGCCTTGCTGGCCATTTCCGCCGCCACCCCGCTGGTGAAGGCCGGGGTGATGGAGAAGTGGTTTGGCGTGCCGCAGGTGTTTGCCTTGCTGCCGGTGCCGCTGATGTGTGCGCTGGCCTTTTTTGCCATGCGCTGGGTGCTGACCCGTCCCGCGCTGGTGACAGCTGGCTATGGTTGGCTGGTGTTTGCCAACACCGTGCTGATTTTCGTGCTGGCTTTCTTCGGCCTGGCCTACAGCATCTTCCCGGACATCGTGATCGGCCGCATGACGGTGTGGGAAGCGGCCATCGGCACCGCTTCGCTCAACGTGATCTTTGTCGGCGTGGCCATCACGCTGCCGGTGATCGTGGGCTACACCGTGTTCATGTACCGGGTGTTCTGGGGCAAGGCCACCGAGCTCAAGTACGGCTGAAGCTGCCGCTGACTCCACACCGGTGCCTGGGTGTTGGCACCGGGCGAGCACGAGCCCTTCAGCGAGCCGGCGGGGCGGCGATCACGGTGCGCGCAACGGCGCGGTCATCGCCGAGCACGATCAGCGCAAACAGCAACTCGTCCAGGTTGTTGGCCTGCGCGGTCTTGCGCGCCAGCAGCGGTGTGGCCTGCGGGTCGAGCACCACAAAGTCGGCTTCGCAGCCGGGCAGCAGGTTGCCCACCACACCGTCGAGCCCGAGCGCAGCCGCCGCCCCGGCGGTGTGCTGCCACCACAGCTGCCCGGGCGTGAGGCTCAGGCCCGGCTTGGTGTGCCCCTCCCGGCCCACGGTATAGGCCGCCAGCATGGTGCGAAAGGGCGAGAAGCTGGTGCCGCCGCCCACGTCGCTGGCCAGGCCGTAGCGCATGCCGGCCGCGTCGGCGGCGGCGTAGTCGAAGAAACCGCTGCCCAGGAACAGGTTGCTGGTGGGGCTGATGGCCGCCGCCGCGCCGGTCTCATGCATCAGCGCGCGGTCGGTCGCGTCCAGGTGGATGCAGTGCGCGTAGATGGCGCGCTCGCGCAGCAGGCCGAAGTCGCCGTAGACGCCCAGGTAGCTGCGCGCCTGCGGATACAGCTCGGCCACCCACTTCACCTCGTCGTAGTTCTCGGCCACGTGGGACTGGATCCACACGTCGGCGTGCTTGGCCGCCAGCTCGCCCGCGCCGCGCAGCTGCGCGTCGGTGCTGGTGGGCGCGAAACGCGGCGTGATGGCGTAGCCCAAGCGGTCCACGCCGTGCCAGCGGCGGATCAGGTCTTCGGTGTCGATCAGGCTCTGCTCGGTCTGGTCGCGCACGCCGTCGGGGCTGTGGCGGTCCTGCAGCACCTTGCCGGTGATGAAGCGCAAGCCCCGCGCCTGTGCGGCCTCAAAAGCCGCGTCCACCGAAGCCGGGTGCGAGGTGGCAAAGGTCAGCGCGGTGGTGACGCCGTTGCGCTGCAGCTCGTCGAAGAAAAATTCGGCCACCCCGCGCGCGTAGGCCTTGTCGTGGAACCGGCTCTCATGCGGGAAGGTGTAGTTCTCCAGCCAGGGCAACAAACCGGCGGCCGGCGCACCGATCACGTCGGTCTGCGGGTAGTGCACGTGCAGGTCGACGAAGCCCGGCGCGATCAGCCGGTGGCGTCTGGGCCCACGACCAGCAGGCCGTCGCTATCGAACAGCGGCTGGCCGTGGTCGTCAAATCGCAGGAGGGCGGCGCGGTAGGCTTTCATGAAGCCCACAGCTTAGCCGCAAGCGCGCCCGGCGGCATACCGGGAAATGCATGCACACCATGCATCCCAACCAGGATGCCGACGGTCGGGCTTCGCCCGGCGGCAGGCATCGCCCCCTCAGGGGGTGTCGCCGCAGGCGGCGCGGGGGTGACTCCATCAGCGCGGCAATTTGCTCAGCACGCCCTCGACCAGCCAGTTCATGCCCAGGATGGCGGCGTCGCCCAGCGACTGGCCGGCCGCGATGGCGGTCTTGCCTTCGTTGTCTTTCACGCCCGACGCACCGCCACTGAA
>JALOSH010000292.1 GCA_025458545.1 Hydrogenophaga sp. | reverse complement strand
GTTTCTTGGCTCCCCGACCTGGACTCGAACCAGGGACCTGCGGATTAACAGTCCGTCGCTCTACCGACTGAGCTATCAGGGAACAGCCTCAAATTATAGAGCGATTTTTCGCCTTTTGATGAGGCGCGCAGGTTTTTCAAGACCGATCTTGCTGAGCGGGTGCAACACCCAGCAGGTCGTGCAGGTGCGTGCTGGTGGTGGTGTACTGCAGCAGCACCGGGCGGTCTGGGTGCACGATGGGTGCGGCGGCATAGGCCGCCAGGGTGCACTCGTGAAAGCCGCAGACCAGCAATTTGCGCTTGCCGGGGTAGGTGTTGATGTCCCCCACGGCGAAGATGCCCGCTGCCTGGGTGGCGAAGGTTTCTGTGTTGACCACCAGTTGTTTGCGTTCCATGGCCAGACCCCATTGGGTCAGCGGGCCAAGCTGGGGTGACAGGCCTTGCAGCACGAAGAGCGTGTCCAGCGGGAGGGTGGTTTCTGTGCCGTCTGGCAGCGCCAACTGCACCGACACCAGGCGCCCGTTGGTGGATTCGTATGCGCTGATCTGTCCGGCGATGAAGCGCATGCCACCGGCTGCGCAGCGCTCGCGCATCAGAGCCACGCGGTCGGGCGCTGCCTTGAAGCTGTCGCGGCGGTGCACCAGGGTCACGCTGCGTGCCCGCTGTGGGCCGTCGTCTGACAAGGCCAGTGCGGTCTCGATGGCGCTGTCGGTGTCGCCCACGATGAGCACATTCTGACCCGCCACATCGGCGAGATCGCTTCGGTGGTAGCGGAGCTGTCTTCCTTCAAAGGCTTCGATGCCTGCGATCTTGAGGCGCCGGGGTTCGAAGGCGCCCACGCCGGCGGCGATGAACACCGTTTTGGTCACCAGCTCGGTTCCCGCCGAGGTGCCCACGCGCCACCGGCCATCGGCCGTCGGCTGCAAATGGACCACGGTCTGGCCCAGATGGAAGCTGGGGGTGAACGGCGCTGCCTGCCGCATCAGTGCGTCGGCGAGCCCCTGGCCGGTGCAGAAGGGCAAACCGGGGATGTCGTAGATGGGTTTGTCGGGGTAAAGCTCGACCGGCTGGCCGCCCACATGGGGCAGGGCATCGATGACGTGGGCCCGAATGTCGAGCAAGCCCAGCTCGAACACCTGGAACAGCCCCACAGGCCCGGAGCCGATGACCACCGCGTTGGTGTCGATCGGATCGGCGCCCGACGCGGCGGACACGGCCGCATCGCCTGGCACGGGGTTCATGTTCAGCGGATCAGCTCGGACAGCTTGCCCGTGCGGTCTTTCCACTCGTCGGCATCCGGCTGAGGGTCTTTGCGCTTGGTGATGCTCTTCCAGCCGGGCAGCAGGGCCAGCTCGGCATTGAGTGCGGTCATGTGGAGTTGGTCTTTGGGCAGGTCTTCTTCAGCAAAGATGGCGCTGACCGGGCACTCGGGAATACAGACCGCGCAGTCGATGCATTCGTCCGGATCGATGGTCAGGAAGTTGGGGCCTTCGCGGAAGCAATCGACTGGGCAAACGTCGACGCAGTCGGTGTATTTGCAGCGGATGCAGGGTTCGGTGACGACGTGGGTCATGGTGTGAGAAAGGAACGATCAAGCCCTGGATTTTAGGCTGTGCGAGAGCCCAGGGCTTGGGCATGCCCTTGGACGCGATGTTGATATGGCCGATCGGCGATCAGTTCACCAGCAGCGCGCCCGCCGTCCGGTGGCTGGCCGTGTCGACCAGCACCAGCGAACCGAGGGCGCGCGACTGTGCAAATGGCGCTGTGGCCAGCGGCTCCTGAAACGCGAGTTCGATGTGGCCAATGGCGTTGGGTTCGAGCTGGGTGGCATCTTTCTCGGCCAGCGTGTGGATGTCCAGCTTGTGCACGATGCGCTTGACCTTGGCCTTGACCCAGCGGTGGCCGTGCAGTGCCCAGTAGACGCGGCCGGCAACCAGCGGTTCGTCGTCCATCCAGGCAACGGTGGCGTTGATCTCGCGGCTGGCGTCTAGCGAGCTGCCCTGTGCATCCACGGCCAGTAACCAGTCGCCGCGCGAGACGTCGACCTCGCGATCCAGCACCACGCCGGCGCTGTGACCGGCCGCCACCGCTTTGGGCTGGCGCACGTGGTTCAGCACCTGGGCCACGGTGGCGGTCTGGCCGCTGGGCATGACCTTGACCTGCTGGCCGGGCTGCACGGCGCCGGTGGCGACACGTCCCCAGAACACCCGACGGCCCTGGCTGGTGTCGGAAGACGATGAGAACTTCTCGACCCACTGCACCGGGAAAGCGAACGGCAGCGCGGTGTCGGCGGCCGTGACGGGCAGTCGCTCCAGGATCTCCAGCAGCGTGGGGCCTGTGTAGCCGCACCAGCCTGCGTCGGCCGCACCATCGACCACGTTCCAGCCCTTGAGCGCGGACACGGGCACGGTGGCGGTGACGGCGATGCCGGCGTCGGCGGCAAAGGCAGCGAGCGCGCCGCTGATGTGGGCGAAGGCCAGAGCGCTGTCAGCCACCGCGTCGAGCTTGTTGACCGCGAACACCACGGAGGGCACTCGCAGCAGCTTGAGCAGCAGCGAATGGCGGCGCGTCTGCGGCAGCAGCTTCAGGCCGGCTTCTTTCCAGTCCAGCTTGGTCGCATCGACCAGCACCACGGCGGCATCGGCGGCCGAGGCGGCGGTCACCATGTTGCGGGTGTACTGCTCGTGGCCGGGCGCGTCGCCGATGATGAACTTGCGCGTCTCGGTGTTGAAGTAGCGGTAGGCGACGTCGATGGTGATGCCCTGCTCGCGCTCGGCCGACAGCCCGTCGGTCAGCAGCGCGAGATCGGTCTCGCCCTGGCGCTGCACGCCGGCCAGGTGGTCTTGCAGCACGGCCTTGCTGTCGACCAGGAGGCGGCCGATCAGGGTGCTCTTGCCGTCATCGACGGAACCGCAGGTGATGAACTTCAGCGCGGTGCGGGTGTCGGCAACGGTGGAGGGGGTAACAACAGCGTTCATACAAAACTTTCGCGAGAGAGATATCCAAATCCAGGGCGCCGCGGAACCGGCTTTGCCGGGCCGCCAGCGCCGCCCCCTGGGGGTGACGCGCCCTTAGGCGCGGCGCGGGGGGGTCAAAAGTACCCATCCTTTTTTCTCTTCTCCATGGAGGCTTCGGACGTTTTGTCGTCCATGCGCGTGGCCCCGCGCTCGCTCACATCGGCGGCCAGGGTCTCGATCACGATGTCGGCGGCGGTGGCAGCCAGGCTTTCCACCGGGCAGGTGCAGGTGATGTCGCCCACGGTGCGGAAGCGCACGTCGCGGATCTGCACGGTCTCGCCGTCCTTCGGGGGCGTCAGCTCGGTCACCGGCACCAGCAGGCCGCGGCGGTCGACCACTTCGCGCTGGTGGGTGTAGTAGATCGAGGGCAGGGCGATGTTTTCGCGCTCGATGTACTGCCACACGTCCAGCTCGGTCCAGTTGCTGATGGGGAACACGCGGAAGTGTTCGCCAGGCGCCAGGCGGGTGTTGAACAGGGTCCACAGCTCGGGGCGCTGGGCCTTGGGCTGCCATTGGCCGAAGCTGTCGCGGTGCGAAAAGATGCGCTCTTTTGCGCGGGCCTTTTCTTCGTCGCGGCGGGCGCCGCCGATCAGGGCGTCGAAGCGGAATTC
>JALOSH010000291.1 GCA_025458545.1 Hydrogenophaga sp. | reverse complement strand
CTGACGGTGGAAGTGCGCCCCGGCGACAACCTGATGATCCACGCCGCGATGGCGGTCGCCAAGCCGGGCGACGTGATCCTGGTCGACGGCAAGGGCGACCTGAGTGCCGCGCTGATGGGCGAGATCATGTCGCAGCAGTGCGTGGCCCTGGGGGTGGCGGCGGTCGTCATCGACGGCGCCGTGCGCGATAGCGAGGCCATCCGCGAACTGGGCTTCCCGATGTACGCCGCGGGCCTGAACCCCAACGGCCCGACCAAGGCGGTGTCGGGCCGGCTGAACCACCCCATCTCGATCGGCGGCGTGACGGTCTGTCCAGGCGACCTGGTGGTGGGCGATGCCGACGGCGTGACCGTGATTGAACGCGCCAAGGCCGCGTCGTTGCTGCCGCTGGCGGTGGAGAAGGTGGCGGCCGAGACCCGACGCATCGCCGACATCAAGAGCCGCAAGGCATTGCGGCCGGCCTGGCTCGACGGCGCCCTGCGGGCCGCCGGCGTCATCAAGGACGGAGAAACGCTGTGAGCACCCGGCCGGTCTTCCTGGTGACGGGCGCCGACCTCGCACCGCAGGCGCTGGCACTGCTGAGCGACTTTGAGGTGGTCTTTGCCGGCAAAGCCCCGACCGAGGACGATGTCGTCGACTTGTGCCGCCGACACCAGCCGGTGGCCATCATCGTGCGCTACAGCAAGGTGGGCGCGGCGGCGATGGACGCGGCGCCTGGCCTGCGCGTGATCTCCAAGCACGGCAGCGGCACGGACACCATCGACAAGGTGGCTGCCCGCGCCCGTGGCATCGAGGTGGTGGCGACCGTGGGCGCCAACGCCGCCGCCGTGGCCGAGCAGGCCATGGCCTTGCTGCTGGCCTGCGCCAAGTCGGTCGTCGGCCTGAACGCACGCATGCACGCCGGTCACTGGGACAAGGCCACGCACAAGAGCGTGGAACTGGAGGGGCGCACCGTAGGCGTCATCGGCTTGGGCGCGATCGGTCTGCGCTTCGCCAGGATCGCCGATGCGATGGGCATGCGGGTGCTGGGCTTCGATCCGTACGCGAAGAAACTGCCGCCGCATGTGGAGCCTTGCGGGCTGGATCGGATTTGGCAAGAGTCCGACGTGCTGTCCTTGCACTGCCCCCTGACCGCCGACAACGAACGGCTGTTGAACGCACAGACCCTGGCCGCCTGCAAGCGCGGCGTCATCGTCGTCAACACCGCGCGAGGTGGCCTGGTCGATGAAACCGCGCTGCTGGACGCGCTGCGCTCGGGCCAGGTGCACAGCGCCGGCCTGGACAGTTTCGCGGTCGAGCCGATGGCTGCGCCGCACCCCTTCCACGGTGAACCCCGCATCGTGCTGAGCCCGCACATCGGTGGCGTGAGCGCCGATGCCTACGTGAAGATGGGCGTGGCTGCCGCGAACAACGCGCTCGCTGTGCTCCATGCCTGCCAGGAGACCCAATCATGAAGCTGTTCCACACCGCACTGACCGCCGCCCTGCTGGCGGCTGCAAGCCTGGCACAGGCCCAGACCTGGCCCGCCAAACCCGTCAAGATCGTCGTGCCCTATGCCCCAGGCGGCTCCGTCGATGTCGTCACGCGCAAGATGGCCGCCAAGCTGCAGGAGCAGACCGGCCAGACCTTCTTCGTCGAGAACAAGGCCGGCGCCACCGGCACCATCGGCATCTCGCAGGTGGTGCAAAGCCCTGCCGACGGCTACACCCTGGTGGCCAACGACACCACCTACGCGCTGCTGCCGCACATCTTCAAGAAGCTGCCGTTCGACCACGCGCAAGACCTTGTGCCGGTCGGCGCCTTCGTCTTCGCGCCCATGGGCGTGGTCGTCAAGGCGGACTCGCGCTTCAAGACCCTAGGCGACCTGATTGCCGAGGCGCGCAAGGAGACCAACAAGGTGACCTACGGCACGGGCGGCCCCGGCACCACGCCGCACTTCGTGAGCGAAGCCCTGGGCATTGCCGCCGGCGTGAACTTCCTGCACATCCCCTACAAAGGTGCGGGTGAGGCGACGATGGCCATGCTGTCGGGCACCATCGACTACCAGGTGGCTTCCACGCCCGGCGTCATGGGCAACGTCAAGGGTGGCAAGGCGCGCCTGCTGGCGGTGAGCGGCAGCAAGCGACTGGCCGTGCTGCCCGATGTGCCCACCTTCGCCGAGGCTGGCATCAAGAACTTCGGCCTCATCAATTTCACCGGGCTGTGGGCGCCCAAAGGCACGCCGCAGGCCGTGGTGGACCGGCTGCAGAAGGAGATCGCCACCGCGATGGCCTCGGCCGACATGAAGGCCTTTGCCGAGGGCATCGCGTCCGAGCCGGGCCACTGGGATGCCGCCACCTTCGGCAAGGACCTGGCCGAGCGCACGGCGTTCTGGGGCAAGGTGGCCGCCAACACGGCCTTCGAGCGGCAGTAGGCGGGCGGCCGTCATGTGGCTGCTGCAAGCACCCGAGGTGCGTGAGGCCGAGGTCTTCACGCAGATGCCGAGCCACTTCCGCCGCACCGGCGTGAGCAGCCCGTGGGCCGAGGCCAACCGCGGCGGCCAGCCGACCGACAGTTTCCTCGAAGGCCCGGTCTTCGACGCCGAGGGCAACCTCTACGTCACCGACATTCCGTTCGGCCGCATCTTCCGCATCGACCCCCGAGGCGCCTGGACGCTGATCACCGAGTACGACGGTGAGCCGAACGGCCTGAAGCTGCTGGGCGCCCGCGAACTGCTGATCGCCGACTACCGCCACGGGCTGATGGTCTGCGACATCGCCAGCGGCCAGGTCCGGCCCTACCTGGACCGGCGCAACAGCGAGCGCTTTCGTGGCATCAACGACCTGGTCTTCGACCGCGCCGGCAACCTGTACTTCACCGACCAGGGGCAGACCGGGCTGCACGATCCGACCGGTCGCCTCTATCGGCTGCGGCTCAATGGCCAACTCGACGTGCTCCTGGCAAACGCGCCCAGCCCAAACGGTGTGGCGCTGTCGCCCGATGAGCGGGTGCTGTACCTGGCGGTGACACGTGGCAACGCGGTCTGGCGCGTGCCCTTGATGCCCGACGGCAGCGTCGCCAAGGTGGGCTGCTTCTTCCGTTCGTACGGGCCTAGCGGCCCGGATGGCCTGGCGGTGGATACCGCGGGCCGCCTGATCGTGGCCAACCCGGGGCTGGGCTATGCCTGGGTGCTGAACCAGCGCGCCGAGCCCGTGCTGGTGCTGCGCAGCCCGGCAGGGTGTGGTGCCTCGCTGACCAACGTGGCCTTCGGCGGCGCCGAGTGCCGGACGCTGTACTGCACCGAGTCGGTCAGCGGATCCGTGCTGCGGGCCGAACTCAAAGTGCCCGGACTGCAGTTGGCGCACGCAAGACCAGCCTGCCACGAGAGCACTTGAAGGGTCGGCCCTTCAAGTTGCCCGCTCCGCACGATAGCTCGACCTTGCTGCCAGGCCCACTAGGACCGTGCAGATCGCGAACGGTGCCGACGGCGGCAGTCCTGCTGAACCGGTCGGGGCGCAAGCAAGTGGCATTGTCTCGAATGACTGGAAGTGGCCGAGCCCGGTCGGTCACGCAGGCCTGCTAAGGCAGGTCGGGCGGCTAGCCTGGACGTGAGCTTGCTTGTGCCAAGCGAAGAACTGGAGCGCGCCA
>JALOSH010000290.1 GCA_025458545.1 Hydrogenophaga sp. | reverse complement strand
ACGGACTGATCAGCACCAAGACCGCATCGCTGCAGGCGTCCATCAAGCGCAACGACCGCGAACAGGAACGGGTGAACGACCGCGCGGCCCGAGCAGAAGTCCGCTATCTGGCGCAGTACAACGCGATGGACGCCAACGTGGCCAAGCTCAACGGCTTGAACACCTTCGTCACCCAGCAGATCGCGCTCTGGAACAACGCCTGATCGATCGGGCTTCCAAGGCTGGCCTGACCGCGCCCGACGAGCGCCGGATCGGGCCATTTTTTTGCCTGGGCCCACGGCCCAACACAGGCGCGGAACACCATGAAACTTCCCCCCCATTTGTCTGACACCGTGACTACAGTCCCCGCTGCAGATGCCGATACAAAAAGGCATCAGACATCAGGAAACGACACCATGTTCACCTCCGTCAACTCCCGCGCCGCCTCGGCCTACAAACGGGTCGCCATTGAAACCAGCGTACAGGGCGCGGACCCACACCAGCTTGTGGGCCTGCTCTTCGAGGCCCTGTTGCAGTCGATCGGCTCGGCGCGGGCTGCCATGGCACGCAACGACGTGCAGGCCAAGGGCACCGCCCTGGGCAAGGCGGTGCGCATCATCGAGGAAGGCCTCAAGGCCGGCCTGAACCTGCGCGACGGTGGCGACATCGCCCGCAACCTGCACCAGCTCTACGGCTACAGCGTGCTGCGCCTGACCCAGGCCAACCTGAACAACGACCCCGCGGCGCTGGAGGAAGTGATCCGACTGATCACGCCAGTGGCCGAATCCTGGAAGCTTATCAAGGGGCCGGGACCGGCCTATCTGCAGCCCGTCACGGGCCAGGGAGCCTGAACATGGCACACAGCCTGCTCGACTACTACAAGGCGATCGACAACGCCAGCCAGCGCATGCTGGAAGCAGCCCAGACCGAAAACTGGGACCAGGTGGTCCACCTCGAAGGCGCCTGCGCCGTGCTCATCGCCCAGCTGCGCCACCAGTCGCGCACCGAAAACCTGGCACCCGAAGAGCGCAAGGAAAAGACCCGCATCATGCAACGCATCCTGCGCGCCGACGCCGAGATCCGCTGCCTGGCCGAGCCGTGGCTGAACGACCTAGAACAGCTCATGGACACCGGCGGGAAGGTGCACTGATGGCCACCCCCCGCGCCGCCTGCGGCGTCACCCCCCAGGGGGCGGCACTGGCGGCCTGGCAAAGCCAGTTCCGCGGTGCCCTGGACACAGGCACGCGCGCCGGACGAGCGAAGCGAGGAGCGAAGGGAAGCTCAGCCCAGAATGCGGCGGAACCGGCTTTGCCGGGCCGCACACATTGCCCCTTGAGGGGCGGAGCGGCCACACGCAGTGGGCAAGCGACGGGGGTGGGTCAAACCGACATGTTCATGATGTCGGTGTAAGCCGACACCATGCGGTTGCGCACATGCATGGTGGCCTGGAAGCCGATCTGGGCTTTCTGCATGGCCAGCATGGTTTCTTCCAGGCTGACCTTGGGGTTGCCCAGCTGCACTTCGGTCTGAAGGCGGGAGGCTTCGTTCTGCGCCGCACTGACGTTTTTCAGTGCGGTCTTGAAGTTGTCGGAAAAACTGTCCGCCACGCCGGTGGCCCCACCCGCAGGGCGCTTCAGGCCGATCTGGCCGATAGAACCCAGGCCCTGGCTGGGCGTGGGGGAAATTCGGAGTTCCATGGCGGTGTCCTTCCTCAAGAATTTGGCGCACCACCCGATACTAGAGAACAGCACCTGGTCACGCGCCGGGATTAGGGGCACAAAGCCGGGCCTTTTCACCGCTATGCGGGGGGCGTCGGGACCGAATAATCGGTCGCAACGGGGGTGATTTCCCCTGCTTGAGACCGACCATCCGAGCCCCATTCCCATGAGCACCAACGTCGCCGCCGTCGAACTTCAGCCGGTCAACCGCAACGCCTTCAGCGCCGGTCTTGCGCGCCTGGACAACGCACAGAAGGTCAAGCTGGGCCTGGGCGCCCTGGCCTTGCTGGGCATTGCCCTGGCCTTTTTCTTCATGGGTCGCCAGCCCGACTACAAGGTGCTCTACGCCAACCTGAACGACAAGGACGGCGGCGCCATCGTGGCCCAGCTGTCGCAGATGAATGTGCCCTACCAGCACAGCGAAGGCGGCAGCGCCATCCTGGTGCCGGCCAACCAGGTGCACGACGTGCGCCTGCGCCTGGCCTCGCAAGGTCTGCCCAAGGGCTCGGTCACCGGTTTCGAGCTGATGGAAGCCAACCGCTTCGGCATGACCCAGTTCCAGGAACGCCTGACCTTCCAGCGCGGCCTGGAGGGCGAACTCACCCGCTCGATCCAGTCGCTTTCGTCGGTGCAGGCCGCGCGCATCCACCTGGCGCTGCCGAACCAGAACGGCTTCTTTCGCGAACAGCAAAAGCCCAGCGCCTCGGTGCTGCTGACCCTGCACCCGGGCCGCACGCTGGACAAGGCGCAGGTGGCCGGCATCGTGCACCTGGTGGCTTCCAGCGTGCCCGAAATGAACCCCAAGGCGGTGAGCGTGGTGGACGACGCGGGCAACCTGCTGTCGGCTTCGCCCGACGGCACCGCCCAGGGCGTCGACCAGGAAAAGCTGCAGTACACCCAGCAGATCGAACAGCTCTACACCCGCCGCATCCTCGACATGATCGAGCCGTTGGTGGGTGTGGGCAACGTGAAGGCCCAGGTCAGCGCCGAGATGGACTTTGCCCAGGTCGAGTCGACCAGCGAACTCCACAAACCCAACCAGGGCGGCGAACCCGGCACGGTGCGCAGCCAGCAGATCGTGGAAGACGGCACCGCCCCGCAGGCCCAGCCAGCGGGCGTGCCGGGCGCCACCACCAACCAGCCGCCCGCCACCGGCACCGCCCCCATCAACGCCGCCGCTGCCCCGCTGGGTGTGGCCGGCAACGGCGACCGGGCCGGCTCGGCGCGCCGCGAATCCGTGATCAATTACGAGGTGGACAAGACCGTCAAGGTGGTGCGCGAATCGACCGGCACGGTCAAGCGCCTGAGCGCCGCCGTGGTGGTCAACCACCGCAGCAGCACCGACCGGAACGGCAAGGAAACCTCCGCGCCCATTCCGACCGAACAGCTTGAACAGATGACCGCCCTGGTGCGCCAGACCATCGGCTTCAGCGAAGACCGCGGCGACTCGGTCAACGTGGTCAACGCCGCCTTCAACGTCGCCAAGGCCGAAGAAGCCGAAGGCACCGTCTGGTGGCAATTGCCCGCCAACCAGGACCTGGCGCGCAGCCTGGCGTTCCCGGTGGGCATGGTGGTGCTGGGCTTGGTGGTGCTCATGGGCATGGTTCGCCCTGCGCTCAAGCTCATGAAGGCGCCCGCAGTGCCACCCAAGCCCGAGCCGGTGGTGCCACAGCTCAGCGCGGTGCTCAACGAAGCGCCCGAACGCCCCGGCCTTCCGATGCCCGAGGCAAACAAGGAACCCGCCGCCGCCGACCCGCGCCTGGCCGATGCCAAACGCCTGGCGCTGGAGAACCCGGTGGCCGTGGCCAACATCGTCAAGGGCTGGGTCAACGGGGAAGGTGCAACATGAACATGAAACACCCCCGCCTCGCTGCGCTCGACCCCCTCAAGGGGGCAACGCGGTGCGGCCTGGCAAAGCCAGTTCCGCCGCGTTCTGGG
>JALOSH010000289.1 GCA_025458545.1 Hydrogenophaga sp. | reverse complement strand
TTTCGTTTTGTATGCAAAACTCACCAAAAAGGGACCTTCTGAGGGACACCACCATGAAACTGCTGCTGATCAACCCGAACACCTCGGGCCCGATGACCGAATCGATCGCGGAGGCGGCCCGGGCGGTCGCCGCGCCGGGTACCGACATCCGTGCGGTGTACCCCACTTTTGGCCCGGTGTCGATCGAAAGCCACTACGACGAAGCCTTTGCCGCCGCCGGCGTGGCCGAGCAGCTGCGCCTGGCCGCCGACTGGGCACCCGACGCCGTGGTCGTCGCCTGCTTTGGCGACCCGGGCCTGGAAGCCGCGCGCGAACTGACGGAGGCGCCGGTGCTGGGCATTGCCGAGGCGGCCTTTCATGCGGCCACCATGCTGGCCACCGGCTTTTCTGTGGTCACCACCATGACCCGCACCTGCATCATGGCCGAGCGCCTGGTGCAGCGCTATGGCATGCACCACCAGTGCCGCGGCATCCACGGCACCGACATTCCGGTGCTGGCGCTGGAGTGCTGTGGCGAAGCCACGCTGCAGCAGATCGAAGCCGCTGCCCGGGCGGCCCTGGAGCACGACCGCAGCGGCGCCATCGTGCTCGGTTGTGCCGGCATGGCCCCGCTGTGCGCCGAGCTCAGCCAGCGCCTGGGTGTGCCGGTCATCGACGGTGTGGCCGTGGCCGTGAAGTTCGCCGAGGCGCTGTCGGCGCTGGGCCTGCGCACCAGCAAACGGGGGGACTACGCCCTGCCCCTGCGCAAGCCCTTCACCGGCTGGGCGGGGCACCTGGCCATGCCTTGAGGGAACACGCGTCCCTACAGCGCCTCCACACGCAGCAGATCCGGCCGATGCAGCCAGGCGGAGAACTCGTTGGCGAGCTGGCGAGCCGCCCCGACGGCCGCGTTCCAGTGCCGCATGCGCGTCTGCGGGTCGTGCGCAAACCGCGTGAAGTCGGTGCGGTCGGGCAGCTTGCCGGCGGGCAGTTGCCGGATCCACTGCGGGTCGGGCGCCAGCACCAGCATGTGGTCCAGCGCGCTGCTGGCGCGGTGGCGCGAGCGCCAGGGTTTGTCGAGCCAGCCGGGCACCACGGCACGCTGGAAGTGCGGGTACAGCACGATGGGCGCCTGGGCCGGCGGCTGGTAGTGCAGGTGCAGGTGGTAGTCGGTGATGCCGCCGTCCCAGTAGCACCCGGGTGGTGCGCCGGCAATGCCGTGCACCGGCTTGAGCACGAAGGGAATGGAGCAGCTGGCCTGCAGCGCATCCATGAAGTTGTCCTCTCGCAGCGGTGCCTGCCGGGTTCGGAAATCGTGCGTGCTGAAAGGCAGCGCGGTGCTGTGCCCTGTCAGTGGGTCGCCCGATGAAAACACCACCCGCTCCAGCCAGGCGCCCAGGGCGCGCCGGTGCAAGGCGTTGGCGGCAAACGCACCCAGGTAACCCAGCGTGGTGCGCCAGGGGCCGTCGTGGTGCAACAGGTGGCGCCCGCGCGAGGCCACCACGTGCAGGCGGTAGCGCGGGTGGTTCAGCACCTCGGCCAGCCGGCCACTGTAGAAGGCATTCAGGTTGCCTGCGAACACCGCGCTGATGGCCTCGGGTGGCGGACGCTTCTTGCCCGGCGGCGGTGGGTGGTGCTGGGCAATGTAGTCGCGCTCCAGCCGCTCGAAGGCGGCCAGTGGCTGGTCCAGGCAGGCGGTGGCCATGCGCCAGGCGCCGATGGACGCGCCCACCAGATGCACCGTCTGCTGGCTGCCAGCCAGCCACTCACCGAAGATGAAGCGGTCCAGCGGTCCCAGGATCAGGCCCTTGGGCCCGCCCGCCGCGGCCGGGATCACGCCCACATCGTGCGCGCGAAGACCATGCTGTTCGATGTGCTGCCGGGCCAGCGGGCCCGCGTAGAGGCGCAGTGCTTGCATGGGCTGCGATTGTGGCGCAGCCCGGTGGGTTCACGCCGTCTCTTCGGAGGCGCTTTCGCGTGTCAGGGCCGGGATTTCCTCGCCGATCACCGTGTCGGGGTCGATGCCCAGGGCCAGACCGACCGGGTCGGGGTAGGTGTTGATCAGCAGCTCGGCCTTCAGGTCCAGTTCCTGTGCGCGGGCACGCCAGCTGGCGATGTGGATCACGCCGGCGATCGGCTCATAGATGTCGTTGTCGAACGGCGCCACCTGGTGCTCGATGGCCTGCACCATGCGCTTGGGGAAGCGCCATTCCCGGGCCAGGGCAGCGCCCACGTCGCCATAGTGGTAACCGAACAGGCCCTTCTCCGCGCGCGCACGCTTGAGGTCGAGCAGGGGCACGCTGCGGGTGAGGTCGAGCATCGCCTCGGGCATGCCGGCGTGCATCACCAGTTCGCCCACGCAGTGGATGAGGCCGGCGGTGAAGGCGGTGTTCTCGTCGATGCGGATCGGCAGGGCCAGGTAGCGCGCCAGGTTGGCGGTATTCAGGCTGTAGCGCCAGAACTGGTTCAGGTTGACGCCACCGACGCAGTGGAAACCGTCGCCCAGCGACGCGGCAATGACCAGCGCCCGCACCTTCATCAGGCCCATCACGTTCAGCGCTTCACGGGCGTTGGTGACCGAGCGGGTCAGCCCGAAAAAGGCCGAGTTGGCCATCTTCAGCAGCTTGGCCGTCAGCACCGGATCCTCCTGGATCAGGGCGGCCACCTTCACCATGTCCACGTCTTCCTGATCGAAGGTTTCAATCAGCTGGCGCACCACCTTGGGCGCCGACGGGAGCGCGTTGGGCTGCTTGAGGAGCTTCTCGATCTGCATGGTGCACCTGCCTTGGTGTCGGTGGAGGGGTTGGGTAAAAAAGTTATCGTCCCGGCGCCGGAAAACTTGAATGTTTGATCCAGATCAATCCACAAAGGCGCCCAGCGCCTGGCTGAACGACCATTCGGCGGGGTCCTTGCCGAGCACGCTGTCCAGGTCCAGCCCCAGCGAGAGACCGACCATGTCGGGGAAGGTGGCCACCAGTCCGTTGCTGTCCAGCTGGATCTCTTCGGCGCGTGCGCGCCAGGCCGCCAGGTGGATGATGCCGCCCAGGGTGTCGTAGTGCTCGCCTTCGAAGGGCGCGATCTGGTGCCGCAGGGCGCTGACCATTTCCTGCGGGAACTGCCATTTCTCGACCATGCCGGCGCTGACGTCGGCGTAGGTGTAACCGAAAGCATTCTGTTCGGCGATGCCACGCTGCAGGTCCAGCGGCGAGGTGAGCATATCGATGGGCGCCATCTCGTCGGGCATGGCGATGTGCATGACCAGCTCGCCGATGCAGTGGATCAGGCCGGCCGTGAAGGCGTTGCCCTCGTTCTGGCGCAGGATGCCGGCCAGCGAACGTGAAATGTCGGCCACCCGCAGGCTGTAGCGCCAGAACTGCTTGAGGTCCATGCCCGGGATGTTCTTGAAGCTGGCGCCCAGGGCCGCCGCCATCACCAGCGAGCGCACATGGGTCATGCCCAGCAGCGCCACCGCTTCGTCGGCATTGCCGATCTTGCGGCTGACCCGGAAAAAAGCCGAGTTGGACAGGCGCAACACCCGGGTGGTCAGCGCCGGGTCCCGGGCAATCAGGTCTCCCACCCGCTTGGGGCTGGGGTCTTCCTTGTTCATCTCCGCCAGCAGGTCCGACACGCTGCGGGGCATGGTCGGCAAGGCGCGCGGGTAGTTGAGCAGG
>JALOSH010000027.1 GCA_025458545.1 Hydrogenophaga sp. | reverse complement strand
CGCGGGTCGCTGCCCCCCGAGGGGGCTGGCCTTGCTTGGGGCGGCCCGGCGCTGCGGCCCTGTGCCCCCACACTCCGCCGCTGCGCGGGTCGCTGCCCCTCCGGTGGTTTACAGGTGCGTGCTAAGGTAACGGCATGCCCCGAAACATCCGCTACACCCTGCTGTCGCTGCGCGATTTGGCGTTGTCCATCGGCCCGTTTGCCCTGTTGACCGCCGCATTGCTCGCGTTCACGTATTGGTGGCTCGATCCGAACCCGCCGAAGCGGGTGGTGCTGGCCACCGGGCCGGCTCAAAGCGCCTACGACGAGTTCGGCAAACGCTACGCCGATGCGCTCGCGCGCTACGGCATCACGGTCGAACTGCTGCCTTCGGACGGATCGTCCGACAACCTGGAGTTGCTGCGCACCGGCAAGGCCGACCTTGGCTTTGTGCAGGGCGGCAGCGCCGACATTGGCTACGACGATGAAGAGTCGATCGTCTCGCTGGGCAGCCTGTTCGTGGAGCCGCTGTGGTTGTTCTACCGCGAAGACGCCGCCCAGCGCCTGCGCCAGACCAGCACCGTGGCCAACCTGGCCGAGTTGCAGGGGTGGCGCGTCAACGTGGGCACCGCCGGCAGTGGTGTGCCGCTGCTGTTCGGCACCCTGCTCGACGTCAATCGCATCGACCACGAGCAGGTGCGCTTGAGCGAACTTGCACAAACCCCGGCCACCGTGGCTTTTCTGGACGGTGAACTCGACGCGCTGGTGTTCGCCTCAGCCCCCGAATCGCTGATGGTGCAAATGCTGTTGCAGTCGCCCGGCATCCGCCTGATGGACTTCGCCCAGAGCGAGGCCTATTCACGCCGCTTTGGCTACCTCACACCGGTGGTGATGCCGCAGGGCGTGGTGGACCTGTCCAAGAACATTCCCGAGCGCGACATGCGGCTGGTGGCGTCCACCACCAGCCTGCTGGCCAGCGCCAAAACACACCCGGCGATCCTGCAACTGTTCGCACAGACCGCCACCCAGCTGCACGGTGGTGCCAGCTGGTTCAACCGGGCCCGTGAATACCCGAGCCTGGAACACAGCGAGGTGCCGCTCTCGCCCGAAGCGGTGCGCGCCATCAAGACCGGACCGCCTTTTCTGCAGCGCTACCTGCCGTTCTGGCTGGCCAACCTGATCGAACGCATGTGGCTGGCCATGGGCCTGATCATCGCGCTGGCGCTGCCGCTCTCGCGCATCGTGCCGCCGCTCTACACCTTTCGCATCCGCTCGCGGGTGTTTCGCTGGTACGCCGAACTGCGCGAGATCGAACAACGCCACGTTCTGAGCGAAGCCAACGCCAGCGAGCTGCTGGAACAGCTCGACGCCATGGAGTCCAAGGTGGAAAAAGTGGTGGTGCCGCTGTCGTACACCGACGAGCTGTACGCGCTGCGCAGCAACATCGGGCTGGTGCGCAAAAAGCTGCAGCGGGCCCCGGGCCTCACAGCCCCGCGTCAACCCTGATCGGGCGCCTGGCCCGAGTTGCGCAAGGCCTCTCGGGTCACCGCATCGAGTGCTTCGTCCACCAGACTGTTCTGGGCCACCACCCGCAGACGGCCCAGTGCCTGCAGGCGCTCCAGGCCGCGACGGGTCAGTGAAATGCTGCGGCCATTGGCCGCGTTGAACAGGAACATGGTGCCGTGCGGACTGGCCCAGGTGAGCTGGCAACGCAGATCCTGCTCACCTTCGCGCAGGTCCACCCAGCTGCCCACAGCGAGCGGCTGCACCGGCACCGGGTTTTCTGCCTGCAGCGACTGCCAGTCGCCCGGCATCGGTTCGGTGTCCAGAAACGCGGGCTGGGTCTCGATCAGCAGGTCTTCCATGAAACCCGAATCGCGTGCTTCGGCCGGGTGCATCCAGGTCTCGGACTCCAACGGCATCTGGCGGCTGGCCGGGTGGTCGGACTCTGCGCTGTCGTTGCGCTGGGTCTTGTAGGCCGCTTCGTGCAGACCCATCAGCGCCTGAAAAAAGGACTCGGCCTGCGGGCGCGGATAGTCGATCGCGTCCAGCCCCTCGCGCAAGGTGCGCAGCAGCGACGGGATGACCTTGATCAGGCGCGGGCGGTTGCGGCTGGCCAGGGCCAGCTGGCTCGACCACAGCAAGTCGGGCAACAGGTCCATGAAACGCAGCGCGGGCGCGTCCGCCGGTGAGGTGCCGTCGGTGCTGGCAGCGTCCATGCGGGCCTGGGCCACCACCTGCGCCCAGGGACCGGCGAGGAAACGCCGCACCACACCGGGTGCGCGTTCGAAGTCGTTGCGGGCCTTGATCTCCATCGCCACGCGCTCGGCCAGCAGGTTGCGCTGCTCCACACGCACCAGCGTCTGCATGGCCAACCCGCGTGCGGGAGCCTGTGCACCCGCGACCTCGCTGCGGTTCAGTCGCTGCAGCAGGTCGTGCAGCAGATCGGGCAGGCTGTGTGTCGGCCTCTGCAAGGCCTGCACCGTGTCCTTGAGCTGCTGGGCGAAGGCTGGAAAACCCGCGTCCTGCTCGCTGGTGAAGGCCAGGGCACGCGCGGTCAGCAGATCGAGCAGGCGGCGGGCGGGGTTCTGGCGGTCGGCAAAAAAGCGCGGGTCGGTGCGGGCGAGTTGCAGCAGCGCGGGCTTGAGACCCTGCAACAGCTCGCGCACCGGCGGCACCAGGCGCGTGTCGTCGGCGATCCGGCGCAGCATCAGCGTCACCACCTCTGCGGCCAGGGTGCGCACCATGGCGTTGCCCGAGCCCGAGGCACCTTGATCGGACACTTTCGAGCCACCCTGTTCCAGGTTGCCCACCAGCAACTGGTGCAAGTGGTCCAGTGTGAGCAAGGCATCGCTGCCGATCAGCGAGGCCGCGGGCACGCTCTCGGTGCGCGGCACGGCGCTGGCGGGGCGACCCGCAGCCGTCTGCACCACCGCGTAGCCCGCGGGTTGCACGCCCCAGCGGTCGAGCTGGTCGGTCAGCAGGCGGTAGAGCTTCTGCAGCTCGCTGCCCAGCGACACCGCGCCCGCGTGCAGCCAGCGTGCGCGGATCGCTTCGTCCACATGCAGGCCAGTCAATGCTTTCATGAGGGCGGCCACCACCACGTCCGGGCGCAGCGGGTTGGTCTGGTGGCGCACCACGTCCAGGCCCTGGGCCCGGCTCAGGCGCGCGTTGAACGCCACCAGTTCCTCGTCGGCCGCCATCTTCACCACCTGCAGCACGCGCGCAAGTTCCACCGTTTCCTGCACCTGCTGGTGGTCCATCAGCTCCAGGTCGTCAAAGCTGAGGCTGCTCAAGCTGCGGGCACCGGCCGGTCGCGCTTCGGCAAACACACCCGCCGGCGGCGGCATGCTTTGCAGAGCGGCGGCCAGGGCCGCCAGAAAGCGTTCGGCCACGATGTCGCGGTGACCGGCCAGGGCGATGCGCGCCTGGCCATAGGTCTGCTTCTCGTGCAGGTTGGCCGCTGCGGTCTCGCGCTGCTGCAAAACATCGTGCAAGTGGCCCAGCCAGCGCGGCACCCACTCGGCCGACAGGTCGAGCGCTTCCTTCAGACAGGCGTCAAAAGGGGATTCGGCACGGGCGTTCATGGGAGGGCGGTGTGTCGTCGCATCACAAGCTGGTCTTGTGATCGATTGTGGGATGCCTGCGCCCGCCTCAATGCCCCGATCAAGGGCCAGAAAGACGCCAGTTCAGCGCCTAAGCGCCCGCGGAACCGGGTCGCCAAGCCCACCCGAACCGAGTCCGGGCGGCTGGGTCAGCGTTGTGCCAGCAGGGCCTTCCAGCCTTGCGCTCCCAGCCCGCGCAGGGTCACGATGTTGCGCTCCACGATCTTGTCGGCATCGCCAGCATCCGACGCCACGGCGCGCTCGACGCTGTCTTCGCGCAGCAGGTGCAGCGTGGGATAAGGCGCGCGGTTGGTGAAGTGGCTGGGGTCGTCCACCGCTTCGCCCTCAAAAAGAAACTGCGGATGAAAGCTGGCCACCTGGACCACGCCCTCCAGCGCGTGTTCGTCCAGCACGTCGTCCACCACGCCCATGAAGTCGTTGAACTGCAGGAAATCGGGGAACAGCGTGGGATGCACCAGCAAGGTGGTGTCGATCTCCTCGACCGGCGCGTTCACCAGCAGGTCCAGCTCGCGATCCAGCTCGTCCAGGAACGCGTCCAGGTGCCGCGCCCGGCTCACCACGATGCGCACCTGGTTCTTCACATACACCGCCCGCGCGAACGGACACAGGTTCAGCCCGATCACCGCCTTCTCGATCCAGCGGCGGGTGTCGGCCAAAACGGTATCGTCGGTGAGTTCCATGAAGCTACGAGTGAGGGGGAGTTGATCGAGAATGCGGCGGGTCCGGGTTTCCCGGCCCGCACGCATTGCCCCCCAGTGGGGGGTGACGCGCCGCCAGGCGCGGCGCGGGGGGCGTTTTAAATCGTTTTAAAACGGGCTCTTTTCGGACGAGCACCCTCTTCACCCAGACGCTTCTTCTTGTCGACCTCGTACTCCGAGAAGTTGCCGTCGAAGAAGTACCACTGCGAATCGCCTTCGCAGGCCAGGATGTGGGTGCAGATGCGGTCCAGGAACCAGCGGTCGTGAGAGATCACCATGGCCGAACCGGCGAACTCCAGCAGCGCGGCTTCCAGCGCGCGCAAGGTTTCCACGTCCAGGTCGTTCGAGGGTTCGTCCAGCATCAGCACGTTGCCGCCCTGGGCCAGGGTCTTGGCCAGGTGCAGGCGGCCGCGTTCACCGCCCGAGAGGTTGCCCACCAGCTTCTGCTGGTCGTTGCCTTTGAAGTTGAAGCGGCCGATGTAGGCGCGCGAGGGCATGACAAACTTGCCGACCACGATGTTGTCCAGCCCGCCCGAGACGTCCTGCCACACGGTCTTGCTGCCGTCCAGACTTTCGCGGCTCTGGTCCACAAAGGCCAGTTTGGCGGTTTGACCAATCGTCACGTTGCCCGAATCCGGCGTCTCCACGCCCTGGATCATGCGGAACAGCGTCGACTTGCCCGCGCCGTTGGGGCCGATGATGCCCACGATGGCGCCCGGCGGCACCGAGAAGCTCAGGTTGTCGATCAGCACGCGGTCGCCGAAGGACTTGCTGACGTTCTTGAACTCGATCACCTGGTTGCCCAGGCGCTCGGCCACCGGAATGAAGATTTCATTCGTCTCGTTGCGCTTCTGGTACTCGACGTCGCTCAGTTCCTCAAAGCGGGCCAGGCGCGCCTTGCTCTTGGCCTGGCGGCCTTTGGCGTTGGAACGCACCCACTTGAGTTCTTCCTTCATCGCCTTGCTGCGGGCGTCTTCGGATTTCTGCTCGGTTTCCAGCCGCTTCTCTTTCTGGTCCAGCCAGTCGGAGTAGTTGCCCTTCCAGGGAATGCCGTGGCCACGGTCGAGTTCCAGAATCCACTCGGCCGCGTTGTCCAGGAAATAGCGGTCGTGGGTGATGGCCACCACGGTACCGGGGAAACGCTGCAGAAAGTGCTCCAGCCACTCCACCGACTCGGCGTCCAGGTGGTTGGTGGGTTCGTCGAGCAGCAGCATGTCGGGTTTGCTGAGCAGCAGCCGGCACAGGGCCACGCGGCGCTTTTCGCCACCCGACAGGTTCTTGATCATCGCGTCCCACGGCGGCAGGTTCAGCGCGTCGGCGGCCAGCTCCAGCTGCAGGTCGGCGTTTTCAGAACCGCTGGCGGCGATGATGGCTTCCAGCTCGGCCTGTTCGGCGGCCAGGGCGTCAAAGTCGGCGTCTTCTTCGGCATAGGCAGCGTACACCTCTTCAAGGCGGGCCTTGGCCTTGAGCGCGCCACCAATGCCTTCTTCGACCGCTTGGCGCACGGTCTGCTCGGGGTCGATCTGCGGTTCCTGCGGCAGGTAACCGATCTGGATGCCGGGCATGGCAATCGCCTCGCCCTCGATCTCCTTGTCGATACCGGCCATGATTTTCAGCAGCGTGGACTTGCCCGAACCGTTCAGGCCGAGCACACCGATCTTGGCGCCGGGGAAGAAACTGATGGAAACGTCCTTCAAGATCTGCCGCTTGGGCGGCACGGTCTTGGTGACACGGTTCATGGAAAAGACGTATTGGGCCATGGCAGCTCGGTGGGGGTGGTCGGGTGGGGCGCGTCAGCCCGCTGGGCTGGCTGGCGGCACGCTCCCGGGATCGGGAAGGCCGCTGCCAAAAACTTCAATTATCGCCGTTCGGCGGTGCGGGCGTGCCGGCCGCGGCGTCGCCACCCTGGGTGTTGCGCAAGGCCTGCTGGGCCACGGCATCGAGCGCTCGCTCGACCACGCCCCCGCGGGAAACGATGCGCAACGCATCGTTTCCGAGCAGCCGGTCCAGCGTGCGCCGGGTCATGGAATGGGCCGATCCCCGCGACGAGATGAACATGTAGAGGCCGCCCCGTGGGCTGGTCCAGGTGAGCTGCGCACGCAGCCACTCGCCCTGCACCTTGAGGTCGACCCAGGCACCGGTGTCCAGATCGGTCGGCGCCAGGGGCTCCAGCGGCATAGGGCCGGATGCAGCGTACAGGTAGCCGGCGTCCTCGGCGTCCTTCCCGGCGATCCAGAAGGTTTCGGGCGCGGGACTCCCGACCGGCTCGGGCACCTGCGCCGTGCTTTCTGCGGGCGCCTCCGCCTCGGACGGTGTTTCCAGGCTCGCTTCGTGCCCGGTCTCGGGTTCTTGAACAGGTTCCACGACCTCGGTGAGTTCGACAAAGGGAACAGCGGTCAGCGTGGGCATGTCGAACGCTTTTTCGTGCACGGCCACCAGCGCATCCAGGAAAGGCCCGGTGAGCTCCGCCGGGTAACCGATGCGCTCCAGCCCCTCGCGCAACTGGGTCACCAGCCGGGGCACCAGCCACCCCAGGCGGTCCACGTCGCGACGGATCAGCGCCGGTTGCACGCTCCAGATCAGCTCGTCGGCCACCCCATCCAGCGGTTCGACCTCGCCCGCAGGCGCCGGATCGAGCTGCGATTCGGCCACCGCCTGGGCCCAGGGTCCGGTCAGGAAACGCTGCACGAAATCGGGCACCTCTTTGCCGAGCAGACGCTCCCGATAGTCCGCTGCCAGACGTTCGGCCAGGATCTGGCGCTGCTCGGCGTGCAGCAGGGCGCGGGCGGCGTCGGCGCTGCGCTGCAGTTTGCGGGCGTCGTCTTGCTTCCAGCGCTGGCGCAGGCGCTTGAGCAGTCGGGCAAAAATTTCGCCCGACACCTCCACGCGGTTGATCGACCGCACAGCGGCACGCACCGACTGCAGGAGCGCGTCAAACCCTTCGTCGGCGTGGCTCTGGTAACCCAGGCTGCGCTGGGTGATGGCTTCCAGCAGCAGGCGCGCCGGGTGCTGCCGCTCGCTGAAGAAGCGGGGTTCCGCCAGTGACAGGCGCACCAGCGAAGGCTCCAGCAGGCCAACCTGCTGGCGGATGGCGGGCAAGAGGCGCTGGTCGTGCGTCAGGGCCTCCAGCATCAGGCGCACCACCTCCTGGCCCAGCAGGCGGCCCAGGTTCTGGCCGTTCACCACCGGCAGTTCGGGCAGAACCGTCGCTGGCGCATCGGACGTCGGCACCGGGCGCTGGCGCAGGCGCAGCAACAGCGGTTCGATCAGGTCCATGTCTTCCAGCGCCGTCATGGAGGCCGGTACGGTGTGGAGGAACGCCGGACCACCTTGCGCCGGCGTGTTCAGGTCACCGGCCAGCAGCTGGCGCAGCCGACTCAGGGTGAGCATGGTGCGACCCACCGCCTGGCTGGGCGGCTGGTCGGGCGTCTGGCGTGCGTTCGCCGCCAGCAGTGGCTCCACGCCGTGGGCCAGCAGCCACTGGATGAGTTCGCGGTACACCAGTCGCAGGCTCTCGCCCAGGATGCTGGCCACCGGCACGAACAGCGCGCTGCGCTGCCTCGCATCGGGCACGTGCAAGGTCATCAGCCCGCGCAGGGCCAGCGCGTAGGCCTGGGGCCGCAGCGGGTTGAGATCGGGCTGCACCGTGAGCCAGCCCATGAGGTTGCTCACCAGCGCGTTCAGGCGCGGCAACACCTCGGCGGTGGGCGCCAGCAAAGCCTGTTCGGCGGTGGCGAACTCGATGCTGGCGTTGATCTGCCGGTCGTCCAGCAGGCGCAATTCGTCAAACCGCACACCGGGCGCCAGCGCCTCGGAGCCCTGCCCCTGGTAGAACACCTGGCGCAACTGCTGGTGCCAGTCGCGCTTGAGTTCGGCGGCGCTGGCCATCAATCGGTCGACCCGGGCCACGTCCACCAGCTCCAGCCCCAAAGGCAGCGGGCCCTGGCGGTCCAGATCGCAGACCGGTGCCAGCCCGGCCAGCAGTTCGTCGATCATGGCGTCGGAAATCGACAGCGCCGCCTCCAGCGTGTGCTGGAGCGTCGGGCGCAGCCGACCGGTGTCGTTGGCGACTCCGGAGCGGATCAGCTGGGGCGTGTGCAGGACGGCGGACATGGTGCGTGCAGGGGGGAAAAACATTATGGGACCGCCCCCGGCCACAACAACCCAGCAGGCGTCGAGCGGCGGTTCCCGGCGGACAAGGTGCAAGCCATGAGACAATACGGCCTGTTCGGGCACCCCAGTCGGCCCGGCACCAGCGATCTCGCTGGGGCGTCACCCCCACCAAAGTGGCGCCCATCCTTGTATCCATCTGCCCGTTCTGGCCCTTTGGCAACCTGCCACAAGGGGGTGGCAGATGCCCCCAGCGCCCTGGACGGGCGCCACATCTGAATGAACTTCGAAGAACTGAACCTGGCCCCGGCCATCGTGCAAGCTGTGCGCGAGCACGGTTACGAAACCCCCACTCCGATCCAGGTCGAAGCGATCCCCGCCGTGCTGGCCGGGCGCGACCTGCTCGGCGGCGCCCAGACCGGCACCGGCAAGACCGCTGCCTTTACCCTGCCCATGCTGCACCGGCTGAGCGTGGGTGAGCGGTCCAAGAACCGCTTTGGCGGCGTCGCCATCCGCGCCCTGGTGCTCACGCCCACCCGCGAGCTCGCCGCCCAGGTTGAAGAATCGGTGCGCACCTACGGCAAACACCTGTCGCTGACCTCCACCGTGGTGTTTGGTGGCGTCGGCATGAACCCGCAGATCAACGCCATGAAGCGCGGCGTGGACATTCTGGTGGCCACGCCTGGCCGCCTGCTCGATTTGCAACAGCAGGGATTTCTGGACCTGGCCGGCGACCTGGCCGGCGTGCAGATGCTGGTGCTGGACGAAGCCGACCGCATGCTCGACATGGGCTTCATCCATGACGTGAAGAAGATCCTGGCCCTGGTGCCCAGGGAAAAACAAAGCCTGCTGTTCTCGGCCACTTTCAGCGACGAAATTCGCGACCTGGCCAACAACCTGCTCAAGGACCCGCTGAGCATCCAGGTGACGCCGCGCAACACCACGGTGCAGCGCATCACCCAGGTGATCCACCCGGTCGGCCGTGGCAAGAAGAAGGCCCTGCTGGTGCACATCATCAACCAGCACAACTGGAGCCAGGTGCTGGTGTTCACCCGCACCAAGTTCGGCGCCAACAACGTGGCCGAGTTCCTGACCAAGAACGGCATCCAGGCGATGGCGTTGCACGGCAACAAGAGCCAGGGCGCGCGCACCCAGGCGCTGGCCGGCTTCAAGAGCGGCGAGATCCGCGCCCTGGTGGCGACCGACATCGCGGCGCGCGGCATCGACATCGACGAGCTGCCGCACGTGGTGAACTACGAGATTCCGAACGTCAGCGAAGACTATGTGCACCGCATCGGCCGCACCGGCCGCGCGGGCAAGAGCGGTGAGGCGGTCAACCTGGTGAGCCTGGACGAAGAAGGCTTCATGATGGACATCGAGCGCTTCACCAAGCAGCAGATCCCTGTGCAGATCTTCCAGGAGTTCATGCCAGAACCCGGTGAAAAGGCCGAGCCCATCGCCATGGGCCGCCAGACCATCTGGGGTGGCGCCGGCAAACCGCCGAGCCGCGACGTGATGGCTGCGGCCGCCAAGGCCGCGCGCACCGAGATGCTGCAGCGGGTGCGCGAGAAGAAAGCCGACGCGCCGCAAGCAGGCCGTGGCAACGGTGGTGGCCAGCGCCAGCGCCCGGCAGCCCAAGGTGATGGCCCACCGCGTGGCGAAGGCCAGCGGGACGGACAACGGGCCGACGGTCGCCGCAGCAACGGCGGTCCAGGCCGCAATGGCCCGTCCAACGGCCCCCGCAACGGCCCGCCGCGCAGCGGCAACGCGCCGCGCCATGCCGAGCGCGCGGAGCGCGGCCCGCGTGAAGACCGTGGCCCACGCGAAGAGCGCGGCGACGGCAGCGAGCGCCAGCCCGGCCCGAATGCCCACCTGGGCAGCCTGCGCATCCGCGAGCCCCGCGCACGCGCCGCAGCGCCGGGTGGTCAACCCGATCCACTGCGCACCAGCATCGACTCGATCGGTGGACGAGGCCGCGGCAACGGTGGCGGTGGCGGCAACCGCGGCGGCCGAGGCGGCCCCGGTCGTGGCGATGGTCCGCGTGGTGGTGGCCCAGCCGATCCGCTGCGCACCAGCTTTGGTCGCATCCGCTGATCGCGAACACCAGCCCCCGGCTCTGAACCTTGCGTTCAGGGCACCATCACAGCGGACTTCGGTCCGCTGTTTTCTTTTGGCGGGTCAGGCGGACAGCGCAGGCGCGGCCTGGCCACCGCCATAGCCCACGCCCGCGTGCAGATCGCCACCGGCGTCCACCTGCACCGCGCAGTACTTGAACTCAGGGATCTTGCCGAGGGGGTCGAGCGCCGGGTTGGTCAGCAGGTTGGCCGCCGCCTCGGCGTAGGCGAACGGGATGTACACCGTGCGCGGCGGTGTGCCATCGTCGCGCCGAGTGCGCAGCGCCACGCTGCCACGGCGCGAGCGCACCGTCACCACATCACCGGCCTGCAGCCCCAGGCGCTGCAGTTCGGCACCGCTCAGGCTCACCGTCGGGTGCGGTTCCACCGCGTCCAGCACCTGGCTGCGGCGCGTCATGCTGCCGGTGTGCCAGTGCTCCAGCTGGCGACCGGTGATCAGCACCATCGGGTAGTCGTCATCGGGCGTCTCTGCCGCCGGCCGGAAGGCGGCGGGCACCAGCTGCACACGCCCGTCCGCGGTAGCGAACTGGTCGGTGAAAACGATGGGCTGGCCCGGGTCCTCTTCGCTCAGGCAGGGGTAGGTCACGCTGCCCTCGCGTTCAAGCCGCTCCCAGCTCACGCCCGCGATCACACCGTGCATGGCCTGGCGCATCTCCTCATAGACCGCCGCCACGCCGGACTCCTCGCCTTCGTAGTGCCATGGCAGGCCCATGCGCCGAGCAAGCTGCTGAATGATCCACAGGTCGGGTTTCGCCTCGCCCGGCAGGTCCAGCGCGCGGCGCCCCATCTGCACCATCCGGTCGGTGTTGGTCACCGTGCCGGTTTTTTCGGGCCAGGCGCTGGCGGGCAGCACCACGTCGGCCAGCCAGGCGGTCTCGGTCATGAACAGGTCTTGCACCACCAGGTGCTGCAGGCTCGCCAGCCCTTCACGCGCATGGTTGAGGTCGGGGTCGCTCATGGCGGGGTTTTCGCCCATCACATACATGCCCCAGATCTTCTGCGGATCGTCCGCCGGGGCCTGGGCCTTGTGCAGGATCTCCACCACCGTCAGGCCGGGCTGCTGGTCCAACGGTGTGCCCCAGAAAGACTCGAACCAGCCGTGCACACCGGGGTCGTTCACCCGCTGGTAGTTGGGGTACATCATGGGGATCAGACCCGCGTCGCTCGCGCCCTGCACATTGTTCTGTCCGCGCAGCGGATGCAAGCCCGTGCCGGGCCGCCCGATCTGGCCGGTGATGCTGGCCAGCGCGATCAGGCAGCGCACGTTGTCGGTGCCGTGGGTGTGTTGGCTCACGCCCATGCCCCAGAGGATCATCGACGCCTTGCTCGTGGCGTAGGCGCGCGCCACTTCGCGAATGGTCTGCGGATCGATGCCGCAGATCGGCGCCATGGCCTCGGGCGTGGTGTGTTTCACCTGCTCGCGGATGGCGTCGAAATTGTCCACGCGGCGGGCGATGAACTCGGCATCGGTCAGGCCTTCTTCAATCACCACGTGCAGCATGGCGTTGAGCAGGGCCACGTCGGTGTCGGCCTTGAACGGCAGGTGCCGCCAGGCGTGGCGGTGCAGGTCTGTGCGGCGCGGGTCGGCCAGCACGATCTGCGTGCCGCGCGCGGCGGCGTTCTTCATCCAGGTGGCGGCCACCGGGTGGTTGTTGGTCGGGTTGGCGCCGATCACCAGCACAAAGGCCGCGTGCTCGACGTCGCCGACCGGGTTGCTGACCGCGCCCGAGCCCACGCCTTCCAGCAGCGCGGCCACGCTGCTGGCATGGCACAACCGGGTGCAGTGGTCCACGTTGTTGCTGCCAAAGCCGGTGCGCACCAGCTTCTGGAACAGGTAGGCCTCTTCGTTGCTGCCCTTGGCCGAACCGAAACCGGCCAGCGCTCGTCTGCCGTGCGTGTCGCGCAGCGCTTTCAAACCACCGGCGGCGATATCGAGTGCCTCGTCCCAGCTGGCTTCGCGGAACACCTCGCGCCAATCGCTGGGCCGTGCGGTGCCGTGCGGATCTTTGGGCACGCCGGGCTTGCGGATCAGCGGTTTCGTCAGCCGCTGCGGGTGGTGGGCATAGTCGAATCCAAACCGACCTTTGACGCACAAGCGGCCCTGGTTGGCGGGCCCGTCGCGGCCTTCGACGGCCACGATGGTGTTGTCCTTGACCTTGTAGGTGAGCTGGCAACCGACGCCGCAGTACGGGCAGACCGAGTCCACGGTTTTGTCGACCCGCTGGTCGCCCATCAGGGTCTTGGGGCTGAGCGCGCCGGTCGGGCAGGCCTGCACGCATTCGCCACAGGCCACGCAGCTGCTCTCGCCCATGGGGTCGCCGAGATCGAACACGATCTGCACCTGGCCGCCCCGGTGCGCCAGACCGATCACGTCGTTCATTTGCGTTTCGCGGCAGGCGCGCACGCAGCGGGTGCACTGGATGCAGGCGTCCAGATTCACCGCCATGGCGGGGTGGCTCAGGTCGGGCTGGGGGGCCTGCGCGCGCAGGGCTTTCAGCTCGGGGCGAACCACCACACCCATCGCGTCGGCCCACTGGCTCAGCTCGCCGTGGGGTTGATCGGGCTTGCCATCGACCCACTGGTGCCCGGCTTCGGGCCGGTCGGCCAGCAACAGCTCCAGCACCATCTGCTGGCTCTTGAGTGCACGCTCGCTCTTGGCCTTGACCACCATGTCGGTGGTGACGGCGCGGCAGCACGAGGGCGCCAGCGTGCGTTCGCCCGCCACTTCCACCACGCAAGCGCGGCAGTTGCCGTCGGGCCGCAGGGCGTCGCTGTAGCAAAGGTGCGGAATGTCCACGCCGTGGCGCTGGGCAGCTTTGAGGATGGTCTCGCCTTCGTGGGCTTGCAGTGCCACGCCATCGAGGGTGAAGGGAATGCTCATGCCTGCTCTCCGGAGACTTCCTGCGGGAAATACGTCAAGACCGAACGCATCGGATTCGGCGCGGCCTGGCCCAGGCCGCAGATCGAGGCATCGATCATCACCGTGGCCAGGTCGTCCAGCGTGGCCGCGTCCCAGGTGTCGGCTTGCATCAGCGCGGCGGCCTTGCCAGTGCCAACACGGCAGGGCGTGCACTGGCCGCAGCTTTCGTCTTCAAAAAAGCGCATGGCGTTGAGCGCGGCGTCGCGCGCGCGGTCATGCTGGCCGAGCACCACCACCGCCGCCGATCCGATGAAGCAGTCGTGCGCTTGCAGGGTGTCAAAGTCCAGCGGCACATCGGCCAGGCTCGCGGGCAAGATGCCGCCCGAGGCGCCGCCAGGCAGGTAGCCGTAGAGCGTGTGGCCGTCGGCCATGCCGCCGCAGTATTCGGCCACCAGTTCGTTCAAGGTGATGCCGGCGGGCACGAGTTTCACACCCGGCTCGCGCACGCGGCCGCTCACGCTGAAGGAGCGCAAGCCCCGGCGTCCGTTCCGCCCGAAGCCGCTGAACCAGGCCGGGCCACGCTGCACGATGTCGCGCACCCAGTACAGGGTCTCGAAGTTGTGTTCCAGGGTGGGCCGACCGAACAGGCCCACCTGGGCAATATAGGGCGGGCGCAGGCGCGGCTCACCGCGCTTGCCTTCGATGCTTTCGATCATGGCGGACTCTTCGCCGCAGATGTAGGCGCCTGCGCCGCGCCGCAGTTCGATGGCCGGCAGCGCGCACGGCGGGTTGGCCTGCAGGTCGGCAAGCGCCCGCTGCAAGATGGCGCGCGCGCCGTGGTATTCGTCGCGCAGATAGATATAAACGGCCTCGATGCCCACCACCCGCGCGGCGATCAGCACGCCTTCCAGAAAACGGTGCGGATCGCGTTCCAGGAAGGTGCGGTCCTTGAAGGTGCCGGGCTCGCCTTCGTCGATGTTCACCGCCATCAGGCGCGGGGCCGATTGTTCGCGCACGATGCGCCATTTGCGCCCGGCCGGAAAGCCCGCGCCGCCCAGACCGCGCAGGCCCGAATCTTCCATGGCTTTGAGCACGGCCTCAAGGTCTTCCTTGCCGTTGACCACCGCCGCCGCGAGCGCATAGCCGCCGCGTGCGCGGTAGGCGGTGTAGCCCACCGTGGCCGGTGCCACGGCTTCCGGGCCGCTGGTGACGGCGCACGGCGCTTCGGACGCGGGGTCGAACGCCCCGTCGTCGCCCGCCGCCGGGTGTGTGTCCGCACCAGCGGCACAGGCCGCTTGCACCGCAGCCGCGTCGGCCCGCAACACCGGGGCCTGGCCGACCACCGCCACCGGCGCCTGCTCGCAGCGGCCCACGCAAGGCGCGGGGATCACCCGAACGGCACGGCCCAAGAGGGCGGGCAGTTGCTCCAGCAAGGCTTGCGCACCGGCCATGCTGCAGCTCAGGCCGTCGCACACGCGCACGGTGAGGGCCGGCGCTGCTTCGCCCTCGCTCAGAATTTGAAAGTGGTGGTAGAAGCTCGCCACCTCGTACACCTCGGCCATGGGCAGGCGCAGCTCGGCCGCCAGCGCCACCAGGTGCGGCTCGTGCAGGGCGCGGTGCGCGTCGTTCAGCACATGCAGCAGTTCAATCAGCTGGTCGCGGCGGTGCGGGCCGGGTCCGATGAGGGCACGCACCTGCTCGCGCGCCGCGTCGTCGGGCTGGCGACCCTTGAGGTGAGCACGCCGGCGCGCGGTGGCGCGCAGGGCTTCCGGGCTGATGGCGGCAGCCACGTGGGCGGCCGTCCGCGCTGGCTGGGCGGGTGCAATTGAAGGATGGGACATGTGTTGACGCGGTGATGGGCGCAGAAGGGCCGCGCCGCCGATGACCATGGACAATGGTCGCCTGCCGTCACCGCCTTGGCAATATGCGGGGCGGCGCCACAGCCATATGAAGCCGACCGCATAAAGACCCGAGAAACCATCCGACATGCCCCAGATCACCCTCCAGCCGGTGTGGACCCTGCAGCGCGACGAACAGGGCAGCCTGTCGCCTCGCCTGATCGAACTGCTCTGCCTGGTGCAACAGCAAGGTAGCCTGGTGGCCGCTTGCCAGGCCATGGGCCTGTCGTACCGCCACGGCTGGGACCTGGTGCGCGGCGGCGAAACACTGTTCAACACCACGCTGCTGCACATGGAACGCGGCAAGGGCTCGACGCTCTCACCGCTGGCCGAAAAACTGGTCTGGGCCGATCACCGCATCCGCGCCCGCCTGCAGCCGGTGCTGGACTCGGTGGCCTCCGAGCTGCGCAGCGAGATCGAGCGCATCTCGTCTGAAGCCCAAGACGCTTTCCGCATCCACGCCAGCCACGGTTTTTCCATCGAGAAACTGCTCGAAGCCTTGATGGCCGACGGCCTGCCGGTGGCCCGTCGCTACGCCACCAGCACCGCCGCCGCCGCCGCGCTGCGCGACGGCCAGTGCGATGCCTGCGGCGTGCACCTGCCGCTGGGCGCCCAGCAGGGCCGCATGCGGGCGCACCTGGGCCAGTGGCTGCAGGCCGACGACCTGCAGGTGATCGACATCGCCACCCGGCGTCAGGGCCTGATGGTGGGAGCCGGCAATCCACACAAGGTCTACGAGCTGGCCGACCTCGCCCGCGACGGGCTGCGCTTCATCAACCGCCCGGCCGATTCGGGCACGCGTTTTTTGCTCGACGGTCTGTTGCAAGACCAGGGCATTGCCAGCCAGCACATCCGGGGTTATGAACAGAGCGAACCCTCACACGCCGCCGTGGCCGCCTGCGTGGCCAGCGGCCTGGCCGATGTGGGCTTTGGCCTGGAGCGCCCGGCGCGCTATTTCCAGCTCGACTTCATGCCCATGGTGACCGAGCGCTACGTGCTGGTCTGCCACCGCGCCGCGCTGGACCACCCGGTGGCGCAGGCGCTGCTGCGTCTGCTGGCCGATCCGGCGTTTCGCTCCAGCATCAACGCCCTGCCAGGCTACGACGCCCGCTCGGCCGGGAGCATCAGCCCCTGGCCCGACGCATTCCCCGAAGGCTCCCCATGAACGACCGCCCCGCCGCCGACACCCCACCCCGCTTTGCCACCCTGATGGTGGCCACCGCGAATGTGCTCAACCTGGCGCAACCCGGGCGGCACTTCTACGACGGGCAGGACCCCTACAGCCAACACGAGTTCGACCGCAAGGCGGACTGGCTGGGCAACCGCTTCAAGGCGCTCAACGCCGATGTGCTGGCGGTGCAGGAGGTGTGGGACGAACTGGCCCTGCGCGCAGCGGTCGCCCGCAGCGGCCTGCAGTACAGCTTTGTCGGCGTGCCCGGCGCGGAAAACGGCCCGGGGCAACACGGCGCACAAGGCACGCCGCGCGTGGGCCTCGTCACCCGGCTCCAGGTCGAGTCGATCGAATCGCTGGCCGATTTCCCCACCGCCGCCGTGGTGCAGGTGCCGGGCCTCGGCGCACACACCCGCTTCGAGCGCCCGCCGCTGCTCGCCACGCTGCGCATGAAGCATGGGCAAGACCTTGCCGTCATCACCGCCCACCTGAAAAGCAAACGCCCCAAGTTTTTGCAAGATGCGCAAGGGAACTCGCTGGAAGACAAAGACGACCCGGCCGTGCAGGCCGTGGCCACACTGCGCTCGCTCGTCATGCGAGCGGGCGAAGCGCTGGCGCTGCGGCTGAAGGTGGTGGAGCTGCTGCACCGCACGCGCCTGCCGCTGATCGTGATGGGCGACCTCAACGACAGCCCGCACAGCGTGACCACCCAGCTCATCGCCGCCACCTCGCAAGCGGCCTACGACAAAGGCGCGCGCGACCACGCGCTCTACAGCGCCTGGGACGTGCAGGGCGAAGGCGCGCTGCGCCGCGACGTGGCCTTCAGCCACATCCACCAGGGCTACCCCGAGGTGCTCGACCAGGTGCTGGTGAGCGAAGAGTTCGTGGCCACCAGCCGCCGCGCCATCGGCGACGTGCGCCGCGTCGAGGTCTTCAACGACCACCTGTTCGAAGGCCGCGACCGCAGCCGCAGCGACCACGGTTTTGTGCGCGCGCTGCTGCGCTTGAGGCTGCCGGACATCGCCAACCCGTCGGTCTGAACACCGCACCGCACCGGCGCTGCGCGGCCAGCCGGGCGGGGCTTGACCACATGACAAATGTTTACAGGTTGTGCCGGAATATTCCCTGCTCCCCCGCGTTGTTCGTGTACACCGGGCAATGCCCCAGCGCAGGCCCGGTGAACTGGGGAACGCCGCACCATCCCGTGGCGGCGTGTCCACCGTCCACCGACCAACCCATGAAAGGTAGATCATGAACAACAAACACAGTGCCCTGATCACGGCCGCTGTTGTGGGTGCCCTGGCAGTCTCCACCGCCCAGGCCGACGACAAGAGCACCGAGCGCCAGGCCGACCAGCGCGCCCTGACGCCGGTGCACGGCTTTTTCAACGCCTGGGAACGCGGTTTGAACACCGCTGCACGCAGCGTGGGCCTGGAGAGCGACCGGCGCGGCAACAGCGCAGACGCGGGCACGCGGCGTTCGTCCAATTCGAGCGTGAACAGCTCCAGCAACCGCAGCTCCAACAGCTCGGGCAATTCAAGCTCCAACCGCTCGTCGAACAGTTCCTCCAACAGCTCATCAAACTCCAGCTCCAACAGTTCGTCGAACAGCTCGTCGAACAGTTCATCCAACTCGAGTTCGAACAGCTCGTCCAACAGCTCCTCGAATTCAAGCTCCAACAGTTCGTCCAACTCCAGCTCCAACAGCAGCCGTTGACCCTTCCGGTGGCGCAGCGCCCCGCCGCGCCACCGGTCAGCCCAGCCCACCACACGCCATGCCCGCCGCCGATGCTCCCCAGATCGAATTCCTCTGCGCGCCCGAAGACCTGGGCGTGATCGCTGCGCCCGTGCCGGCGCGCGAAGCCCTGCCGGACTGGTTCCGCCGCCTCGCGCCGGTCGACAAGAACCACCTCTCCACCACCGACAACGCGCTGACCGTGAAGCGCTGCATGCCGTTCCTGGACGCGCTCATGGCGGGCTGGATACTGCCGCTGGCGGCCACGGTGCGCATCGACATCCGCGACCAGGGCCAGACCGTGGACACCGGCTGGGACTTCGACAAAACCATGGTGAGCAACCACCACCCCTACCAGGTCAACGGCCATCCGATGCAGCCGCGTCCGCCGTGCAAGATCCACAACCACTGGACCATCCGCACGCCCAAGGGCTGGAGCTGCCTGTTCATTCCGCCCATGAACCAGCCCAACGGCGTGATCGAGGTGGCCTCCGGCATCGTGGACACCGACGAATACACCTCACTGATCCACTTTCCGTTTTTCGCCACCGCACCCGATGGCCTGTACACGCTGGAAAAAGGCACGCCGCTGGTGCAGGTGATCCCGTTCCGCCGCGACGACCTGCAACTGGCGGGCACGGTGCGCGCCGAAACGGCGGCGGAAGCGGCCGAGCGCCAGCGCATCCTGCGCGCCACCAGCGCAGGCGACGGCTGGTACCGCAAGGAAGCGCGGGAGCGCCGGTGAAGCCCCTGCGCCTGCTCGGTCTGCTGACGCTGCTGGCCTCGCTGACCGGTTGCCAGAGCCTGCCAGCCGGGCTGCTGGGTGACGTGCAGCGCTCGATGCAGACGGAACCCACCGGCGTTCGCGCCCCGGTGGTGCTGCCGCCCGCGCCGCGCCCGGTGTACCGCGTGGGCGACAGCTTTGTGTTTGGTCGGGGCAGCGTGCGCACGGTGAGCGCGGTCTCGCCCGGGGCCATCACCTGGCGCAGCGGCAGCGCAGCGCCGGGTGATGAAGCGCAGACCTACCGCAGCTCGCCCGACCTGTTCGCACCGGTGCTGGACTTTCCCGGCCGGGCCGATGCACCGGTCAGCCGCATCGCCAACCGAGAAGGCGTCCTCTGGCCCTTGCAGCCGGGTCGCCTGGCCCGCTTCGACGAATGGCGCCGTGTGCGCCCCGGTGCGACCGAGCGCCTGCACCGCTGGACCTGTGAAGTGGGCTCACCGCGCATGGTGAGCGTGCCCGCCGGCGATTTCGCCACCTACCCCGTGAACTGCCGCTCCAGCCAGGACGGCCTTCCAGTGGCCACCCAGGTGCTCAGCTGGGATTACGCGCCCTCGATCGGCCACTACGTGCGCCGCAGCTGGCTGGACAACGGCCGCCAGCGCGAAACCGTGCTCTCGGCCGCGTTGCCCGCCGAACTGGCGACACCAGAGCGCCTGGCCCGCGTGCTGCAGCGGCTGCAAGCCGCACCCTGATCCTCAGGGGCAGCGCACGGGCGGCAACGGCAGCCCCCAGCCAAACACGGGGTCGCGCCCGCTGCTGCCCAGGTCTTGCACCGGCACACGGCGACCCTCCAGCCAGTCGTTCGATGCCAGCAGCGATTCGTGCACCGACTGAGACACCAGGGCCACCAGATGCGGCACCGCGAATGAGGTGCCGCTGCGCGCCACCAGCTGGCCACGCGCCCCAGGGAGCGGCAAGTCCACGCCCGGCAACGCAAAGTCCACATGCTCCCCCTGCCCGGCGCGCCAGTAGGCGCGTCGGTCCTGCGAGATCGCGGTGGCACCCAGCACACCGCTCAAAGCGGCCGGGTGCGCCGCCGGCGCGTTGCGCCCGCCATTGCCCGCCGCGGCCACCACCAGCACGCCGCGCGCCTGGACCCGCTGCACGGCTTTTTCCAGCGGTCCGCTCGGCGGACCCGACAGGCTCATGCCGACCACGCGCGCGCCCTCGCTCACCAGCCAGTCCAGGCTGCGGATCAGGCCCGCCGCATCGGCCATGGTGCTGCCCGAGGGCAGCTGGAAAAACGGCGCCGCCGCCAGCACCTGCGCCCGCGGCAGCAGGCCGGCAAAGCCGCCCGCGGCCTGCCCCACCAGGAGCGCAGCCACCGCCGTGCCGTGATCGGCGTCGGCCACCAGTCGGTCGGCATCGACAAAACGGCGGGTGCGCAAGGTGGCCGCGCGCAACGGCGGCGCATCGACCGCGGGCTCGGTGTCCACCAGGCCCAGCACCTGGCCGGCGCCGCAGCGCTGTCGGTCGGCCGGCCAGCTGGGCAGACCCGTGCCCGCCGCGGGTGCGCAGTCGCCGCTCGCACAGCCTGCGGGCCCTTGATCGAGCCGGTACAGGCGGTGCAGGTCGAACACCCCGGGGTCGCGCTCTTCGGTGATCTCGCGCGCGGTGCGCGCGTCCAGCCCCGGCGGCAGGCGCAGCCGCACCAGCCGCTGGCCCAGCCGGTTCAGCGGCACGCTCTCGACCACGCGGGCGCCCCAGCGCTGGGCGCGCTGCAAGGCCGCAGGAGACGGGTCCAGCGCCACCAGTTCGTCGGCCCAGTGGCTCTCGCTCTCGGCCTGCGGAGCGGCCTGGGGTACGCCGGTGTCAACGTCGTAGCCACCGCCACCACCCGCTCCGCCACCGCCGCCCGGCGCGCCGCCGGCTGGCCCGGCGCCGTCGTCGCCGTCATCCCCATCGTCGCCATCGTCGTCGGCCCAGGCCATACCCAGCCAGGGCAAACTCGCATCGTCAGACACGCCCGGCCCGATCCAGACCCAACCGTGCACGGCCAGCAGCGCGATGCACAGCCAGGATCGCGCGCGAACACGGCGGAAAAGGTCGGTTGACGGAGAAGGGTTCATGATTGGGTCTGAGCTTAGCGGGCGCACGCCGCCCCAGCAGTGGCAAGGACATCCAGCGGGTCGACACGTCACGACAACGCACTGGCGAACAGAATATTCCAGCCGCGATGGAATAAAACCCAGGTCAGCCACGTTGTCCCACCAAGCCATGACCACCGAACACGACCCCAAAGCCCAGCTCATCAGCCTGCTGCCCCGGCTGCGGCGCTTTGCGCAAGGGCTCACACACGACCGCCACCAGGCCGACGACCTGGTGCAGGCCGCCTGCCTGAAGGCGCTGGAGCGCTGGCACCAGTTCGAGCCCGGCAGCAACCTCGCGGCCTGGCTGTTCCGCATCGTCCAGACCACCTGGCTGGACGAATACCGCAGCCGTCAGCGCCACGCCACCGACACGGTGGGCGATGAACTGCCCGACCTGCCGGGCGAAGACGGCCGCGAACTGCTGGAGCGTCGCAGCGAGGGGCGGCGGGTGCAGGCGGTGATGCAGACCCTGCCCGAAGAGCAGCGCACGGTGCTGATGATGGTGACGGTGGACGGCCTGTCGTACCGAGACACGGCGCAGGCCCTGGGGGTGCCGGTGGGCACCGTGATGAGTCGGCTCTCCCGTGCGCGCCTGCGCATGGCAGAGGCCCTGGCGAGCTGAGGAAACGAGATGAACATTCCGACGAACGACGAGACCCTGATCGCCTACCTGGACGCCGAACTCGACGCCGCCGGCATGGACGCGATCGAACAGGCCCTGCAGGCCGACCCCACGCTGCGCCAGCGCCTGCAGCGGCTGGTGCTGTCTGGCGAACAGCTGCGTGCCGCCTACGCGGGCGTCCTGGAAGAAGCCGTGCCGCCGCGGCTGGTGCAGGCGATCCTGGAGGCGCCCACGCCCGCAGCCATGTCGTCACCGCGTGCGCGCCCCAGGCCAGCGCCCGCGCAGCCGGGCTGGCTCTCGCGCTGGCTGGGCACCGGCCATGGCCCCTGGATGCCGACCGCGCTGGCATCGGTCGCGGCGCTGGGGCTGGGCCTCTGGCTCGGGCTGGCACAGGGCCCTGGTGGTGATGCCACGCTGGCGGAACACCGGCCGGTGGCCGACCAGGCTCTGCTGGTGGCACTGGAGAGTCTGCCCAGCGGGCGCATGGTTCGCGCGGCGGGCCGTGAGATCGAGTTGCTGGCCAGCTTTCGCCACCGCGACGGGCGCGTCTGCCGCGAGTTCAACCGCAGCGTTCTGGACGGCGACCCGGTGGATCACCTGGGCCTGGCTTGTCGGGAACCGGGCGGCGACTGGACCGTCGCGGTCCTGGCCAGCGAAATCCGCCCGGCCGAAGCAGCGCGGTCTGGCTACCGCACCGGGCCAGCCGCTGGATCTTCCCGACGAAACCGCGTGGATGGAGCGTGGCTGGGCGCGCTGAGGTGTGCGTCAACCGCGCACGAACAGCGTCACCAGCGGCTCGTCACCCACCTGCCGGCTCCAGTGGCCGTGCACCGCCGGGTCGAAGGTCGCACCCTCGGGCAGGGTGTCGGCCGAATAAAAGTGCTCGCCAGGGCCGAAGACACGCGAGCTGCCGTCCTGCAGGCCAATCTCCATCTGCCCTTTGAGCACAAACAGCCACTGCGGCGTGCCGGTGCAATGGAACGTGCTGCGAAACCCCACCGGGCTTTCGCGCAGCTGCAGACCGCCCGACGGCATCAGCGGCGAGAGGCGCGCCGCTGGTGTGCCCTCGCCCAGTGCCACGGTCTCTTCGCGAAAGGCCGCCCGCCCGTCGCTGCCGGTGAACAGCACCACCTTGTTGAATGTGCTCATGCGTCGCTCCTGTTGGCCGGGTTGTACCAGAGCCTGGCCCCAGTCGACCGCAAAAAAGCCCGGCGCCTTGCGGCGACCGGGCTGTCAATAACCAGGGAGAGATACCAGAGAGAGACCGATAG